>NZ_JAESJQ010000012.1:0-205787 GCF_017891615.1 Staphylococcus sp. GDY8P198P | reverse complement strand
GAGGACAGCGTGAACCTGAGAACAGATGCGAGCGCTTGT
The DNA here is from genome assembly GCF_017891615.1 of Staphylococcus sp. GDY8P198P. Taxonomy (NCBI): domain Bacteria; kingdom Bacillati; phylum Bacillota; class Bacilli; order Caryophanales; family Staphylococcaceae; genus Staphylococcus; species Staphylococcus sp. GDY8P198P. The sequence goes on along the minus strand of NZ_JAESJQ010000012.1, from coordinate 205,748 downwards.
CTAAAGTCAGGAACGATCCTTAGCGCCGAAGGTAGCTGCCTTACGTTCCGCAAGAGTAGGACGTTGCCAGGCAATTAAATAGGATGCGATGAGCCGAGACCGAGAGGTCTCTTTTTTTGTATTAAAAGGAGCTTAACTTCCAGTTCGAAGAACTGCAAACTGACAAAAGAAAGCGCTTGAAGCTGACGAAGTGAGCGAAAGACGAAACGAGCTTACAAGTGGTAAGTGAGTGAGGAAAGCGTGAAACTGAGAAAAGATGCGAGCGCTTGTCTAAAGTCAGGAAAGATCCTTAGCGCCGAAGGTAGCTGACTTACGTTCCGCAAGAGTAGGACGTTGCCAGGCAATTAAATAGGATGCGATGAGCCGAGACCGAGAGGTCTCTTTTTTTGTATTAAAAGGAGCTTAACTTCCAGTTCGAAGAACTGTAACATTGAGTTGATACACATGCATAAGTACCACTAGCTCAATAAATTGAGAGTGGTACTTTACTATTCTGAAATTTTAGCCAGTAGGAAATCTAGCAAAGAAATTCATACTAGACCGTTAATGATTTAATCAGTGCGTCTGTATGTGCTTTGAGTTGTGATATTGGGATGCCACCGAAGCCTAGTATGAATTTAACTGTGCTTTGCTCACTATCATATTTATTAAAGGGTATTATTTTTAAATCATTTGCCTTTGCACGTTCTAAGCATTGCTTCATAGTCAAATGATTTTTAACAGTGAGTGTAAAATGCATACCCGCTAAAGCACCATCTATTGTTAATTGTGATTGATAGGGAGCTAATGCATTTAAAATTGTTGTTAATTTATGACGATATACATTTCTCATTTTATTGAGATGTCTTTCAAAACTACCTGATTTCATGAAGTGTGAAACTATTTTTTGTGTATGCGCAGGTACTGTATTTCCTTCTTTGTTTTCTAACTTGTCATATTTTGATAGTAAATTATTTGGTAAAACTAAATATGCAATTCGACAGCTTGGAAATAAAGATTTGGAAAAGGTACTAATATATATTACTTTGTCTTTAGTATCAAGACTTTGTAAAGCAGGAATGGGTTTGCCGAAGTAGCGAAATTCAGAATCATAATCATCTTCAATGATATATCTATCAGTGCTTTGTTGTGCCCAAGTGATAAGTTGGGTTCTTTTTTTTAAACTCATGACATAACCTGTTGGAAATTGGTGCGATGGCGTGACATATGCGATATTATTATTTGATTTCTGAAAGCAATCTATTTCTATTCCTGTACTATTTACTGGTACTTGAAGATAAGCAATTTGCTTTTTATCTAATACTTGCTTAATAGGTGGGTAGCTAGGATTTTCTATTAAAAACCGACCATCATTTAAAATGTCAGTTAAAAGGTTTATAAGCTGCTCTGTTGAAGATCCAATGATAATTTGTTCAGGTCGGCAGTTAACGCCACGGCTATTAAATAAGTAATGCGCAATTTCTTGTCTTAATGAAATTTCGCCCTTTAAATTAGCATGTTGTAGTAAATCAATTTCTTCATCTTCAAATGCATCTTTTGCATATTTTCTAAATTGTTTCATAGGAAAATATTCAGCATCAATTTCAGATAAATTAAATGCTAATGAATGGTCTGACTGTACTGCATCATGATTATTTTTTGAGTGATTATGAATATAGAATTGATCTGGTTTTCTTGTGACAATTGGAAGCGTTTCTATATCTGAAACAAAATAACCCGAACGCGGTTTAGAATAAATATACCCTTCATCTAATAATAGCTGATATGCATGTTCTATTGTTGTGTTACTTACAGATAAATGTTGTCCTAACACACGTTTAGACGGAAATTTATCTTCAGACTTATATTGTCCTTCAATAATTTGTTGTTTTAAATTTTCGTATAAATTGATATAAAGATGATTTTTAGACAATAAACTGACCCCCTAAATTATTTCAAAAGTGTACCTTTTTAAATACCAGTTTATCTTTTAAAATGAATTTAATCAACTAAGTAAAGGGGTAAATAAAATGTCTAAATTTACTGGATCAGAAAGAGTTAAAAGAGGAATGGCTGAAATGCAAAAGGGCGGCGTTATTATGGACGTTGTCAATGCTGAACAAGCGAAGATTGCAGAAGAGGCAGGAGCAGTTGCTGTAATGGCATTAGAACGTGTTCCTTCAGATATTAGAGCGGCTGGTGGCGTTGCTAGAATGGCCAATCCTAAAATCGTTGAAGAAGTAATGAATGCTGTTTCTATACCTGTAATGGCAAAAGGACGTATTGGTCATATAACAGAAGCACGTGTACTAGAAGCAATGGGTGTTGACTATATTGATGAATCAGAAGTTTTAACGCCTGCTGATGAAGAGTTCCACTTACGCAAAGATACTTTTACAGTACCATTTGTTTGTGGTTGTCGTAATTTAGGTGAAGCAGCGCGTCGTATAGGCGAAGGAGCGGCAATGCTACGTACAAAAGGCGAACCTGGTACTGGTAATATTGTTGAAGCTGTCAGACATATTAGACAAGTTAATGCTGAAGTAAGCCGTATAACAGTAATGAATGATGATGAAATTATGACGGAAGCTAAAAATATAGGCGCACCTTTTGATGTATTAAAATCAATTAAAGAAAATGGCAAGTTGCCAGTTGTGAATTTTGCAGCGGGTGGTGTAGCAACACCACAAGATGCTGCTTTGATGATGGAATTAGGTGCAGATGGCGTATTTGTTGGTTCTGGTATTTTTAAATCAGAAGATCCTGAAAAATTTGCAAAAGCAATTGTACAGGCTACGACACATTATCAAGATTACGAATTGATTGGTAGATTAGCTAAAGAGTTGGGAACAGCAATGAAAGGTTTAGACATTAATGATTTATCACTAGAAGAACGTATGCAAGAGCGTGGTTGGTAATATGAAAATAGGTGTTTTAGCTTTACAGGGTGCTGTGAGAGAACATTTGAAGCATATTGAATTAAGTGGCCACGAAGGTATTGCCATTAAACATGTGGAACAATTAGACGAAATTGATGGTCTTATACTACCAGGTGGTGAATCGACAACGTTACGCCGTTTAATGAATTTATATGGGTTTAAAGAAGCATTACAACAATCTAAATTACCTATGTTCGGGACTTGTGCAGGTCTTATAGTTATGGCAAAGGATATTGTTGGAGAAGAAGGATATCTCAATAAATTAGATATTACGGTTCAACGAAATTCGTTTGGAAGACAAGTGGATAGTTTTGAAAGTCATTTAAATATTACTGGTATAGCAGAAGATATAGAAGGTGTGTTTATCAGGGCACCACATATTGTAGAAGTACATGGGAATGCTACGATATTGAGCACAGTTAGTGAGAAAATTGTAGCAGTTCAAGAAGGCCGTTATTTAGGTGTATCTTTCCATCCAGAATTAACAGAAGATTATCGCGTAACGCAATATTTCATTGAACATATTGTAACACCTACGACAATTGAGAAAGTTTAATACAGCGCAAGAAAAAAACAGGTCAATTCCAAAATGGATTGACCTGTTTTTTTCTTTTTGTCAATTTAATTAGATAAAGAAACCTGCAATTGCTGCAGAAATAAATGATACAAGTGTTGCACCAAATAAAAGTTTCAAACCAAAGCGCGCTACCATATCACCTTTTTCATTGTTAAGTGATTTGATTGCGCCGGAAATAATACCAATAGAACTAAAGTTAGCAAAAGAAACAACAAATACGGAGATTACACCTTTAGCGTGGTCACTGATATTTTTAACTTCATTTAAACTTTGCATAGCGACAAATTCATTAGATAGTAATTTTGTTGCCATAATCGAGCCAGCTTGAACAGCATCGTCCCAAGGTACTCCAATTAAAAATGCTAATGGTGCAAATATAAATCCAATCAAAGTTTGGAAATCCCATGTAATACTTCCACCAGAAACTGCAGTGAAAATTGCACTCACAACACCGTTTAACAAAGCGATAATTGCTATATAACCGATAAGCATCGCACCTACAATTACAGCAACTTTAAACCCATCTAAAATATATTCCCCTAACATTTCGAAGAAGGATTGTTTTTCTGTTTCACTTTCTTCAACAATTAATTTATCTTCTTTTGCATCTACCTTATATGGATTGATAATAGAAGCAATGATAAACCCACCAAATAAGTTTAATACTACAGCTGTAACTACATATCTGGGTTCAATTAATGTGAAATAAGCCCCTATAATAGAAGCCGATACTGTAGACATCGCGGAAGCAGTTAATGTATAAAGACGTTGTTTAGGGATAAGTGCTAATTCTTTTTTGAGTGAAATGAAAACTTCTGATTGTCCCAAAATTGCCGCTGCCACCGCATTATATGATTCCAAGCGACCCATTCCGTTTACTTTAGAAATAGCTAAACCTAAATAATTAATAATGAACGGTAATATTTTTGTGTATTGTAAGATACCAATTAATGCTGAAATAAAAACGATTGGTAATAATACATTGAAGAAGAACGGTGGATTTTCAGGATCTACAAATTCAAATCCACCAAATACAAAATTGACACCTTCAGCAGCTTTAGCTAATAAATAATTAAAGCCATCTGAAATGCCACCAATGACCGTAATACCAAATTTTGTTTTTAATAATATAAACGCAAATACAAGTTGTATTACAAGTAATAAGCCGATGTATTGCCAGCGAATATTTTTTCTGTCAGAACTAAAGAGGAAAGCTAACCCAAGAAACACAGCTATACCAATTAAACCGATAATAATATGCATAATAATTCATCCCTTTAAATTTTTTCTTAATTCCTATAATACAATAAACAAGCGCTTACTTACATCTAAAAACGAAAAAATTTAAAACATATTGGTTGAAAAAGGTCAAAGTTGGTCATATAATATAGTCAAAGAAGGTCAAAAGAGGTGATAATCATGCATAACATGTCCGACATCATAGAACAGTACATTAAAAAATTATTTGAAGACACCAATGAAGACGTTGTTGAAATTCAACGTGCCAATATTGCACAGCGATTTGACTGTGTGCCTTCTCAACTAAACTATGTGATCAAAACACGTTTTACAAATGAACATGGTTATGAAATAGAAAGTAAAAGAGGTGGCGGTGGTTATATTCGAATCACTAAAATTGAAAACAAAGATGAAACAGGTTATATTAATCATTTACTTCAACTCATCGGACCATCTATTTCACAACAGCAAGCATATTACATCATAGATGGTTTGTTAGATAAAGCTTATATTAGTGAACGCGAAGCAAAAATGATTTACGCTGTAATCGATAGAGAAACTTTGAAAATGGATGTATTATCAAGAGATATTATACGTGCTAATATAGTGAAACGAATATTACATGTAATAAATTATTATTAAAGAAATTAAGAGAGGTGTTTAGTCGTGCTGTGCGAAAATTGTCATTTAAATGAAGCAGAGGTAAAGTTAGCAGTTAAAGGACAAGACGGTGTACATGAAAAATGGGTTTGTGCTACATGCGCGCAAGGCGGTAACCCGTGGACTCAAAACCAACAAATGCAGTCACAAGATGACATTGAAGGTGCGTTTGTTGTAAAACAAATATTACAACATTTAGCAGCGAAACACGGTATTGATTTCGATGAAATTGCATTTAAAGAAGAGAAGAGATGTCCTACTTGTCAAATGACATTAAAAGATATTGCGCATGTTGGTAAATTTGGTTGTGCAGACTGCTACGCAACTTTTAAAGATGACATTGTCGATATTGTACGACGTGTACAAGGTGGTCAAATCGAACACACTGGAAAAACACCGCGCTCTTCACATAGAAAGTTAGCTTTAAAAAAACAAATAGAAGAGAAAACGTCTTATTTAAATCAGTTGATTGAAGAACAAAATTTTGAAGAAGCTGCAGTTGTTAGAGATGAAATTAAAGCATTGAAAGAAGACAGCGAGGTGAAACATGATGAGTAAAAATGATATCAGCACTCACATTAGTGAGTGGATGAGAGACGAAGCAGAAAGTCCAATCGTAATGTCTTCGAGATTGCGTTTGGCCAGAAATTTAGAAAATCATGTACACCCTTTGATGTTTGCATCAGAACAAGATGGAAATAGAGTGATAAATGAAGTTCAAGATGCGCTTCCTAACATGTTTATACAGAGATTAGACACGATGGATCAACAGAGCAAATATAAACTTGTAGCGAAACATCTTATAAGTCCCGAGTTAATAAAGAGACCTGCTGCTGCAGTACTTTTAAATGAAGATGAATCTTTAAGCATTATGGTTAATGAAGAAGATCATATACGAATTCAAGCCATGGGTAATGATTTATCATTACAAACATTATACGAAAGAGCCTCTGCATTGGATGACACACTAGACAGTGAATTAGATGTGAGTTTTGATGAAACACTTGGTTATTTAACTACCTGTCCGACGAATATTGGTACTGGTATGAGAGCAAGCGTAATGTTACATTTACCTGGACTTACGATTATGAAGCGGATGAATAGAATCGCTCAAACGATAAATCGTTTTGGATTCACGATAAGAGGTATCTATGGTGAAGGTTCTCAAGTATACGGTCACATTTATCAAATTTCCAATCAACTGACACTTGGAAAAACAGAAGAAGAAATTATTGAAAGTTTAACTGAAGTAGTACAACAAATTATTAATGAAGAGATGCAAATTCGCGAACGACTAAGCAAGCATAATAAAATTGATACTTTAGATAGAGTATATCGTTCGTTAGGTATCTTAAAATATAGTAGACTAATATCTATGGAAGAAGCATCATTTAGATTAAGTGAAGTAAAATTAGGTATAGACTTAGACTATATTGATTTAGAAGACTTCAAATTTAATGAGTTGATGGTTGCAATTCAATCGCCATTCTTATTAGATGATGAAGATGATAGAACAGTTAACGAAAAAAGAGCAGATATATTAAGAGAACATATAAATTAGGAGGTCATGCTATGTTATTTGGTAGACTGACAGAACGTGCACAACGTGTATTGGCACATGCTCAAGAAGAAGCAATTCGCTTAAATCATTCAAATATAGGAACAGAACATTTACTTTTAGGTTTAATGAAAGAACCAGAAGGTATTGCAGCAAAAGTGTTGGAATCTTTTGATATTACTGAAGAAAAAGTAGTAACAGAAGTTGAAAAATTAATTGGCCACGGTCAAGAACAAATGGGTGCGTTACATTACACACCTCGTGCTAAAAAAGTTATTGAGTTATCAATGGATGAAGCAAGAAAATTACACCATAACTTCGTCGGCACAGAGCATATATTACTCGGCTTAATTAGAGAAAATGAAGGCGTGGCTGCACGTGTTTTTGCTAATTTAGACTTAAACATTACTAAAGCACGCGCTCAAGTAGTGAAAGCTTTAGGAAGTCCTGAAATGAGTAATAAAAATGCACAGGCAAATAAATCCAATAATACGCCAACGTTAGATAGCCTTGCACGTGATTTAACAGTAATTGCTAATGATGGCACACTAGATCCTGTCATTGGCAGAGATAAAGAAATCACGCGTGTGATTGAAGTATTGAGCAGACGTACTAAGAACAACCCAGTATTAATTGGGGAACCAGGTGTCGGTAAAACAGCAATTGCTGAAGGTTTAGCACTTGCAATTGTTAATAATGAAGTACCTGAAACACTTAAAGGTAAACGTGTGATGTCATTAGATATGGGAACAGTCGTTGCTGGTACGAAATATCGTGGTGAATTTGAAGAACGCTTGAAAAAAGTTATGGAAGAAATTCACCAAGCAGGTAACGTCATTCTTTTCATTGATGAGCTACACACATTAGTAGGTGCTGGTGGTGCAGAAGGTGCTATCGATGCATCAAATATCTTAAAACCAGCATTGGCACGTGGCGAACTACAATGTATCGGTGCGACTACACTAGATGAATACCGTAAAAATATTGAAAAAGATGCAGCGTTAGAACGTCGTTTCCAACCTGTTCAAGTAGATGAACCAACTGTTGAAGATACAATTGAAATCTTAAAAGGTTTACGTGATCGTTATGAAGCACATCATCGCATTAACATTTCTGATGAAGCTTTAGAATCAGCAGCGAAATTAAGTCATCGCTATGTATCTGATCGTTTCTTACCAGATAAAGCCATCGACTTAATTGATGAAGCAAGTTCAAAAGTAAGACTAAAAAGCCATACAACACCACCAAACTTAAAAGAGTTGGAACAAGAAATTGAACAAGTGAAAAATGAAAAAGATGCAGCTGTACATGCACAAGAATTTGAAAATGCAGCTAATTTACGTGATAAACAAACTAAATTAGAAAAACAATACGAAGAAGCAAACAATAATTGGAAAAATAGCCAAAACGGCGCGAACACATCCTTATCTGAAGAAGATATTGGTGAAGTTATCGCTGGTTGGACTGGCATTCCATTAACAAAAATTAATGAAACAGAATCTGATCGCTTGCTTAACTTGGAAGATACGTTGCATAAACGTGTTATTGGTCAAAAAGAAGCAGTGACATCAATCAGTAAAGCAGTGAGACGTGCAAGAGCTGGATTAAAAGATCCTAAAAGACCAATTGGTAGCTTTATCTTCTTAGGCCCTACAGGTGTCGGTAAAACAGAATTAGCACGTGCATTAGCAGAAACAATGTTTGGTGAAGATGATGCAATGATTCGTGTAGACATGAGTGAGTTCATGGAAAAACATGCTGTCAGCCGTTTAGTAGGAGCGCCTCCAGGCTATGTTGGTCATGATGATGGCGGTCAATTAACTGAAAAAGTAAGACGTAAACCATATTCAGTTATATTATTTGATGAAATCGAAAAAGCGCACCCTGATGTATTTAATATCTTGTTACAAGTATTAGATGACGGACATCTAACAGATACAAAAGGTCGTCAAGTAGACTTCCGTAATACTGTGATTATTATGACATCTAACGTTGGTGCCCAAGAATTACAAGATCAACGTTTTGCAGGATTTGGCGGCGCATCTGAAGGACAAGATTATGAATCAATCCGTAAGACAATGATGAAAGAATTGAAAAATGCTTTCCGTCCAGAATTCTTAAACCGTGTAGATGACATCATTGTATTCCACAAACTTTCTCAAGATGAATTGAAAGAAATTGTGACAATGATGGTAAATAAACTTACAGATCGTTTATCAGAACAAGATATCGACATTATCGTGTCTGATGCAGCTAAAGAACGCATCGCTAAAGAAGGATATGACCCAGAGTATGGTGCTAGACCACTGATTCGAGAAATTCAAAAAACAATTGAAGATAACTTGAGTGAGTTAATCTTAGATGGTAACCAAATCGAAGGTAAAAATGTCTATATCGATCATGACGGTAAAGAATATAAATATGATATTAAAGATAGAACAGAAGATAAAAAAGAAAAAGAAACTTCTGAATCATAAAATTAGATAAATATAGGTAATAGTGCCAACGCGTTTCTCAAGTATTTATATATAGCTTGAGAAACGCTTTTTTTATTAAGCAAATGTGATACAGTATGATGAAGAAATATGATGTTAACTTGTATCTAATTTGAATATCAAGAAAGTATATCTTTTTGATGGTGCTATAGAGATAATAGTGTTATTTTAAAAAAATAGATTTTTGCAATATATTCATTTGTATATTACAATATAAAGCTATTTATTTAGCATATAAAATATCAAAATAAATCATTTGTAAATAAAATTTGTTTTTACATAAACATAGGTATAAAATAGATTTGTTCAATAAAGATGGAGGTGCAGTTTTGGCCAAAAAGAAAGTGGTTTTTGAATGTATGGCATGTGGTTACCAGTCGCCTAAATGGATGGGGAAATGTCCTAACTGTGGTGGATGGAATCAAATGGAAGAAATAATAGAACAGAAAACGACAAGCCCAAAACATGGTGTACGTAGTCGCGAAAATACTGCCAAAGTACAGAAGTTAAATGATATTAAGCATGAGACAACACCACGTATTAAAACGAATTCAGCAGAATTTAATCGAGTGCTTGGTGGCGGGGTTGTAAATGGTTCGCTTGTATTAATTGGTGGCGATCCAGGTATCGGTAAATCAACACTATTGTTACAAATATGTGCTGCATTATCACAAGATAAAAATGTTTTATATATAACTGGTGAAGAATCATTAAACCAAACAAAATTAAGAGCGGATCGATTAGATGAAGACTCAAGTAATTTAAATGTATTTGCAGAAACAGATTTAGAAGTGATACATGAGACAGTTAAACAATTGAAGCCTGATTTGCTTGTTGTAGATTCTATACAGACCATTTTCCACCCTGAAATCAGCTCTGCGCCCGGTTCGGTATCTCAGGTGAGGGAGAGTACACAGAGCTTGATGAATATAGCTAAACAACTAAATATTGCCACTTTTATTGTTGGTCATGTAACGAAAGAAGGTCAGATTGCAGGGCCTCGTCTGTTAGAACATATGGTAGATACGGTACTTTATTTTGAAGGTGATGAGCATCATGCTTATCGTATTTTAAGAGCGGTGAAAAACCGTTTTGGCTCTACGAATGAAATGGGTATTTTTGAAATGAAGCAGAGTGGATTAAAAGGTGTTAAAAACCCTTCAGAAATGTTTTTAGAAGAGCGTTCTACGAATGTTCCAGGTTCAACAATCGTGTCTACGATGGAAGGTACAAGACCATTATTAATTGAAGTTCAAGCCTTAGTAACACCAACAACCTTTAATAACCCTAGACGTATGGCTACAGGAATAGATCACAATCGTTTAAGTTTGTTGATGGCTGTATTAGAGAAAAAAGAGAATTATTTACTGCAACAACAAGATGCTTATATTAAAGTAGCTGGTGGCGTAAGATTAACAGAACCTGCTGTCGATTTAGGAATCATTGTTGCTACAGCCTCAAGTTTTAAAGATTTAACTGTAGATGGATTAGATTGTTTTATTGGTGAGGTTGGTTTAACCGGAGAAGTGAGACGTGTTTCTCGCATTGAACAACGTGTACAAGAAGCGGAAAAACTAGGTTTTAAACGCATTATTATTCCTGAATCTAATATTGGGGGCTGGGGATTTCCTAGCAATATCAAAGTCATTGGTGTGACAAATGTGCACGAGGCATTAAAATATGCCTTAACAAAACATTAATCAACAACATATATTTAAATGATTACATGGCTCATGTAATCAAAATAGCTTTCATGCGAAAGGAGCGTTAGCATTTGAACATGATAAGACTCATTGTAATCTTGTGCTATATTATACTGGGTGCAAGTTTAGGCGTGTATCTTATTCCAGAAATTATTGCAGATGCTGGTTTGAGTCATTTCATGCTACTTACAAATAATTATTTCAATGGGCTATTAGGGATTATACTATTTTTTGTAATCTTTGGATGGTTTATTAAAAAGGTAACTTTAGCAATGAAAGATCTAGAACAAATGATTATGCGTCAAAGTGCGATAGAAATATTGTTTGCCACAATTGGACTCATTATAGGGTTGCTTATTTCCGTAATGATATCATTTATTTTCCAAATTATTGGCAACAATGTGTTAAATCATTTTGTACCAATCATTGTTACAATCATATTGGGATATTTAGGTTTTCTATTTGGTTTACGTAAGCGTGATGAAATGCTTTTGTTTTTGCCAGAAAACATGACGCGTTCTATGGCTATGAACACACGAAATGCGATGCCAAAAGTGATTGATACGAGTGCAATTATAGATGGACGTATTCTAGATGTTTTAGAATGTGGTTTTGTAGATGGAGAAATCCTAATTCCGCAAGGTGTGATTAATGAACTGCAAGTCATTGCAGATGCGAACGATAGTGTGAAGAGAGAAAAAGGGCAAAGAGGCTTAGATATGCTAAATGCATTACATGATGCACAACACCCTACACGTATCATACAACCTACAAAATCACACAGTGATATAGATGCAATGTTAATTAAACTAGCGCTCCATTATAGAGCTCAAATTATAACTACAGATTTTAATTTAAATAAAGTTTGTCATATACAGGGGATTCAAGTACTAAATGTCAATGATTTATCAGAAGCCATTAAGCCAACGGTTCACCAAGGTGATCGACTTAACTTATTGTTAACTAAGATGGGCAAAGAAGCCGGACAAGCAGTGGGTTACTTAGAGGATGGTACAATGGTTGTCGTAGATAATGCTAAAAAACATATTGGTGAGCACGTTGATTTAGAAGTCGTCAGTTTATTACAAACATCTTCTGGACGCATTATTTTTGCGAAAAAAATATATTGAAATTGAAGTGAAGGTTTCATTTGAAATGTAGCAACAACAGTTACAGTTTCACATGAAACCTTTTTTAGCGTAAAACACTAAATAGAGAAGATGTAAAAGAATTCTTATATAAACAGTTAAATTTAAGCGCGGTAATATCATAATCAGCTTTAAAGTGCTACAATAGATAGCGAAATTGTATTACTATATTTAGAATTATACTGTTGAATTTAAAAACAAAGAAATGTTTGATTTTAATATAGTAATGCTTTAAAAAATGATGAGCTATGATATTATAAGTAAGCGAACAAGCAATATACTTTAAATGCTGAAACATTATTTTTTAATATGAACTTCATTGGAGTCGTGTTGACATAAGCGTTGTGTATTTTATGGGTAAACACAGTTAAGATGAAAAAAATAAAATTAAATCGTAAAAATTTTAAACAGGAGTGAACATAATGAGTAATCGTGTAAGAGTTAGATATGCACCAAGTCCAACAGGCTATTTGCATATTGGTAATGCAAGAACTGCATTATTTAACTATTTATTTGCTAAACATTATGATGGAGATTTTGTAATACGTATAGAAGATACGGATAGCAAACGTAATTTAGAAGACGGAGAATCATCACAATTCGATAACCTAAAATGGTTAGGTATTGATTGGGACGAATCAGTAGATAAAGATAAAGGTTATGGTCCTTACCGTCAGTCAGAACGCGCTGAAATATATAATCCACTTATCCAACAATTATTAGATGAAGATAAAGCATATAAATGTTATATGACAGAAGAAGAGTTAGAAGCAGAACGTGAACAACAAATTGCGCGTGGTGAAATGCCACGTTATGGTGGGAAACATGCACATTTAACTGAAGAAGAGCGCCAACAATTTGAAGCCGAAGGACGTAAACCATCTATTCGTTTTCGTGTTCCAAAAGATACAACTTATAAATTCGATGATATGGTTAAAGGTGAAATTTCATTTGACTCAAACAATATGGGAGATTGGGTAATTGTCAAAAAAGACGGTATACCAACATATAACTTTGCCGTAGCTGTTGATGATCATTACATGGAAATTTCAGACGTTATACGTGGTGACGACCATATCTCTAATACACCAAAACAATTAATGATTTATGACACATTTGGTTGGGAACCACCAAGATTTGCGCATATGTCATTGATTGTAAATGAAGAACGCAAAAAATTAAGTAAACGTGATGGCCAAATACTTCAATTTATTGAACAGTATAGAGATTTAGGTTACTTACCTGAAGCATTATTTAACTTTATTACATTGTTAGGTTGGTCTCCTGAAGGTGAAGATGAAATCTATTCTAAAGAAGAGTTCATCAAAATCTTCGACGAAAAACGTTTATCTAAATCACCTGCATTTTTTGATAAACAAAAATTAGCTTGGATTAACAACCAATATATGAAGCAAAAAGATACTGAAACAGTATTTGAACTTGCTTTCCCACATTTAGTTAAAGCGGAATTATTACCTGAAAACCCTTCTGAAGAAGATAAAGCATGGGGTCGTAAACTTATTGCACTTTATCAGAAAGAAATGAGTTATGCTGGCGAAATTGTTCCGTTATCTGAAATTTTCTTCAGAGATGAACAAACATTAGGTGAAGATGAGCAAGAAGTTATTGATGGTGAACAAGTTCCTGAACTTATGAACCATTTATATGGCAAATTAGAAGCTTTAGAACCTTTTGAAGCTGCTGAAATTAAAAAGACAATTAAAGAAGTTCAAAAAGAAACAGGCATCAAAGGTAAACAATTGTTTATGCCGATACGTGTAGCTGTAACTGGACAAATGCATGGACCAGAGCTACCAAATACAATTGAAGTTTTAGGTAAAGACAAAGTGTTGAACCGCTTAAAAAAATACGTTTAATGCATAGTGTGAATAAAAAGGCTTAAAGGTATAACACTTGAAAAATTACAATTTACCAACTATTATAATATGTGAATTGGCTAAAGGATTAGTATGCAATGGTATGTGTCAAGAGAGTGTGCGGTCGCTGTGAGCACAACACAAACATTGTTGAATGCACCTTTAGTTTGAAGAATTAAATAATGTAAATGAGTCAATATAAGTTGTATTACTACGTGATTGAGGAATCAGCTTATTAAAAAAGAGTGGAACCGTGCAAAGCACCTCTAACAATATGATGTTGGAGGTGCTTTTTTAATAAGGAGGTCGCAACCTTGTTTGAAATTTTGAAAAGAATCAAAGATGATGTAAATATGGTGTTTGAGCAAGACCCAGCAGCACGTACGACATTAGAAGTGGTTACATCTTATGCCGGAGTACATGCAGTGTGGAGTCATTTAATTGCACATGCTTTATATAAAAAGAAAAAATATGTATTAGCAAGATTGATTTCTCAAATTACACGCTTCTTTACAGGGATAGAAATACATCCAGGCGCTCAAATTGGCAAGCGTTTATTTATTGATCACGGTATGGGCGTAGTGATAGGTGAAACATGTAGGATTGGTGATAATGTTACTATTTATCAAGGTGTTACTTTAGGTGGAACAGGTAAAGAAAAAGGAAAGCGTCATCCTGATATTGGAGACAATGTACTAATTGCAGCGGGAGCAAAAGTACTTGGTAATATTAAAATTAATTCAAATGTTAATATTGGCGCGAATTCCGTAGTGTTGAACTCGGTGCCTAGCTATTCTACAGTAGTCGGCATACCAGGACATATTGTAAAACAAGACGGAAGAAGAATCGGTAAAACATTTGACCATCGTAATTTACCTGACCCTATTTATGAGCAATTAAAACAATTAGAGAAACAACTTGAGAAAACAAGAAATGGAGAGATTCAAGATGATTACATTATATAATACACTTACACGTCAAAAAGAAACGTTTAAGTCAATAGAACCAGGTAAGGTTAAGATGTATGTTTGTGGACCAACTGTATATAATTACATTCATATTGGGAACGCAAGACCTGCAATTAACTATGATGTTGTTAGAAGATATCTTGAGTACCAAGGCTATGAAGTGATTTATGTTTCAAACTTTACGGACGTAGATGATAAATTAATAAAACGCTCCAAAGAATTAAATGAACCAGTAAATACAATAGCTAACCGCTATATCGATGCATTTTATGAAGATGTGGGCGCATTAAATGTCAAAAAAGCGACTTCAAATCCAAGAGTCATGAATCATATGGACGATATTATTAAGTTTATAGAAGAACTTATAGAAGAAGGATACGCTTATGAAAGTGGTGGCGATGTTTATTTCAGAACACGTAAATTTGAAGATTATGGTAAATTAAGCCATCAATCGTTGAATGATTTAAAAGTAGGTGCACGTATTGAGCAAGGGGAACAAAAAGAAGATGCACTCGATTTTACATTATGGAAACAGGCGAAACCAGATGAAATTAGTTGGGATAGTCCATTTGGCAAAGGTAGACCAGGCTGGCATATTGAATGTTCAGTGATGGCTTATCACGAGCTAGGGGCAACAATTGATATTCATGCGGGTGGTACAGACTTACAATTTCCACACCATGAAAATGAAATTGCTCAATCAGAAGCACATAACCATGCGCCATTCGCAAATTATTGGATGCATAATGGTTTCATCAACATAGATAATGAAAAAATGAGTAAGTCATTGGGCAATTTTGTCTTAGTGCATGACATTATTAAAGAAATCGATCCAGATGTCTTACGCTTTTTTATGATTAGTGTACATTATAGAAGCCCGATTAACTATAACATGGAGCTTGTTGGGGCAGCTAAAAGTGGATTAGAACGTATTCGTAATAGTTATCAATCCCTTGAAGAGCGAGAAGCAATTGCAACTAATATTGAAGCGCAAGACCAATATATTGATGAAATCAATCAAATATTAGATCAGTTTGAAACAGTTATGAATGATGATTTCAATACTGCTAATGCCATCACAGCTTGGTATGATTTATCAAAACTAGCGAATAAATATGTCTTGGAAAATACGACATCTACCAAAGTGATTGCACGTTTTAAAGAAGTTTATCAAATTTTCAGTGATGTTTTAGGTGTTCCTTTAAAAGCATCAAACAGTGATGAATTATTAGACGAAGATGTCGAAGCGCTCATTGAAGAACGAAATCATGCACGAAAAAATAAAGATTTTGCACGTGCAGACGAAATTCGTGACCAGTTAAAAGAACAAAATATTATTTTAGAAGATACGCCACAAGGTGTGAGATTCAAACGTGGGTAACATGAAT
Organism: Staphylococcus sp. GDY8P198P; assembly: GCF_017891615.1. NCBI lineage: Bacteria > Bacillati > Bacillota > Bacilli > Caryophanales > Staphylococcaceae > Staphylococcus > Staphylococcus sp. GDY8P198P. The sequence continues at coordinate 189,217 of NZ_JAESJQ010000012.1, read as the reverse complement.
AATAAGTTGTTAAATCCATTAACTTTAGCATATATGGGTGACGCCGTTTTAGATCAATTTGTAAGAGAATACATTATATTGAAGTTAAAAGCGAAACCCAATCGTCTACATCAAGAGGCTAAGCGTTATGTTTCTGCAAAAAGTCAGGCGCAATCACTTGAGTACTTATTTGAAAGTAACTGGTTTACAGATGAAGAATTAGATATCGTGCGTCGAGGCAGAAATGCTAAGAGTTATACTAAAGCCAAAAACACAGATATTCAAACCTATCGAAAAAGTTCAGGTTTAGAAGCAATCCTCGGATTTTTATATCTAGAAAAAAATCAAGAACGACTCACCTCGTTGCTTGAATGCATTGTAAAAAATGTAGATGAAAGGTAGTGAGACTTTGGAAGAGATTGTAATCGTAGGTCGTCATGCCGTAAAAGAAGCGATTGTTTCTGGGCATACAATTAATAAGGTTTTAATTCAGGATACAGTAAAAAAAGGACAAATCAATGATATTTTAAAAAAGGCAAATAGTAACAAAATCATTGTACAAGCAGTGCCAAAATCGAAATTAGATGGTATGTCTGATGCACCTCACCAAGGTGTCGCTGCATACATTGCACCATATGAATATGCAGATTTTGATGCGTTTTTAGCACAACAAAAAGATAACGAAAAACTATCTACTGTTCTAATTTTGGATGGCTTAGAAGATCCCCATAATTTAGGATCAATTTTAAGAACTGCGGACGCTTCAGGTGTGGATGGCATCATTATTCCTAAAAGGCGGTCGGTTGCACTCACACAGACAGTTGCAAAAGCATCTACAGGTGCGATTGAACATGTACCTGTCATGCGTGTTACAAACTTAGCGAATACTATTGAAACATTAAAAGATCATGGTTATTGGGTAGTTGGTGCTGAAGCGGAAAATTCAACAGATTATCGTGAAATGGATGCCGGTATGCCATTAGCAATCGTTATCGGAAGTGAAGGCCAAGGTATGAGCCGACTTACAAAAGATAAATGCGACTTTTATATAAATATTCCGATGGTAGGGCATGTAAATAGTTTGAATGCCTCTGTTGCGGCAAGTTTAATGATGTATGAAGTCTACCGTAAACGTAATCAGATTGGAGAAAAACCATGAAGGATCGTTTCTTGATTATTGACGGTTATAATATGATTGGCCAATCACAAGATTTAAGTCAAATAGCCCAAGAAAATTTGGAAGAAGCACGTGATCAGCTACTAACTGCGATTGCAAATTATAATGCAGTCATAGCTGATGAGGTTGTTTGTGTGTTTGACGCTTACGAACAATCGGGCATGTCGTCAGAATATATGTATCATGGTGTGAAGATTGTCTTTACTAAAGAAAAAGAAACAGCAGACAGTTTTATAGAAAAATATGTGTATGATTTATATGACAAACATACAAGACACATCACAGTGGTAACAAGTGATATGAGTGAACAACATGCCATATTTGGTGCGGGTGCTTATCGTATCTCTTCAAGAGAGATGTGGAGAGACTTGAGAGAAAATGAAGTTTCGGTTTCAAAAAAGCTTGAAGGGTTCAATGAGCAGAAGCCACGGACGCGTATAGAGCTGTCCAATGAAATTTTGGAAGAATTTGAAAAAATCAGAAGGGGTAACAATCATAAATAAGAAGATTGTCCCCTTGCTTTTTTTACAGAGTACTTTGTATGCTAACTTTAACCTAATGAAAGGATTTAAAGTATGCTACAAAGAACAAACCATCAAGAACCAACATCAGTCTCAAAAAGCAAATGGCAAGATATTCATTTCTTAATCGATTTACTAGAGAAATTACAGCCACATATATTGAAATGTTTGAATCATTTTTCAATACATCCAGATGACAAAGAAGATCTACAACAAGAAATACTTTTTAAATTATTCAAAGCGTTAAGACAATTTGATTTTTCTAAAGAAATCCCATTGGTACATTATGTAAATCGCACTATCAAAAATGCCAAAAATGATTATATAAGAAAAAAATCAGCAGATTTAAGACGGCAAAGATTGTTAGAAAACGAAATGTTAATTAGTGTCCAAATGTTAAGGCAAACCCGACAAACGGATGAAATTATTTTAAGAAACGAAAAACTGACGATGCTGCATCAAAGAATTGAAAAATTAACAGAGCTAGAACAAGGCATTATAAATTATATTTTAAAGGACTATAAACCATCTGAAATTGCCTGCATTTTAAATCTAAATGTTAAAATAGTTTACAATACGATACATAGATGTAAACTGAAATTGAAGCGTGCATTTAACCCAAAGCGTCCGAATTAAAATCAGTGATTGATAGGTATTAATTGATTTTTGGGTTAATAGAAAGCAATGGTGGAAGATTGACAATTGACAGAGATGTTATGTATAGTAGATTGGTATTATAATGAGTAAGGTGAAGTAAAATGAAAAAAGTGCCATTAAGCTGTGAAACGTGTGGAAATAGAAATTATAATGTTCCTAAGCAAAGTAACCTTACATCAAGATTGACATTGAAGAAGTATTGTCCAAGATGTAACGCACATACAGTTCATAAAGAAGCAAAATAATGTCGGTATATTAGATTAAGTAATTGAGTAAATATAACCTTCCAATTTAGTTGTGAGTATTGTATTTGCTTAATTTGTCGTATGTATAAGCAAATGAGAAAATCGAATTAATACGGAGGTATTGCTAATGGCTAAAAAAGAAAATTTCTTTCAAGGCGTAAAGTCAGAAATGGAAAAGACAAGTTGGCCAACGAAAGAAGAATTATTTAAATATACTGTAATCGTTGTGGCAACGGTAGTATTTTTCTTAGCCTTCTTCTATGTCTTAGATTTAGGTATTGGTAGAGTTATAGAGTTAATTAAATAGATAGGAGTGACGACATGTCTGAGGAAGTTGGCGCAAAGCGTTGGTATGCTGTGCATACTTATTCTGGTTATGAGAACAAAGTTAAAAAGAATTTAGAAAAACGTGTGGAATCTATGAATATGACTGAACTGATATTCAGAGTGGTTATACCTGAAGAGGAAGAAACACAAGTTAAAGATGGCAAAGCTAAAACATTAACTAAAAAAACATTTCCTGGCTATGTATTAGTTGAATTAATCATGACTGATGAATCATGGTATATTGTCAGAAATACACCAGGTGTTACAGGATTTGTTGGTTCAGCAGGTGCTGGATCAAAACCGAATCCATTATTACCTGAAGAAGCACGTTTCATCTTGAAACAAATGGGCATGAAAGAAAAAACAATTGATGTTGAATTAAATTTAGGTGAGCAAGTTAAAATCAAATCAGGTCCATTTGCTAATCAAGTTGGTGAAGTTCAAGAAATTGAAGCGGATAAATTTAAATTGACAGTTCTTGTAGACATGTTTGGTAGAGAAACACCTGTTGAAGTAGAATTCGATCAAATTGAAAAATTATAATCATATGATACAGGTTGGATGGTCTATGTGTCATAGACCATTGAAACTGAATGAATGATTTAGTTTGAGGATTATTTGAGTGAATGCAAGTGCACAGGCACTTGCATAAGCAAGAAGTGTTACTTTATATGCATTAAACTCCCTAATCACTAAAGTGATTTAAATTAAAGAGTACCTGAGCTAAAGCCCATGCATTAAGAACCCCTAATCACTAAAGTGATAAGGGGTTCTATAAAAAAAGTTACACTTTACTCTTGCTTTATGATTTAAATAGATGTTATAATACTGTGGTCGCGCTCATAGAGCGTTCATTTCGTCACGAAATGTAGAAGAGTGGGAGGACAAAACTGAGTCCTGTGACCACATCACGATATCAAGGAGGTGCACATCGTGGCTAAAAAAGTAGAAAAAGTTGTTAAATTACAAATTCCTGCAGGTAAAGCAAACCCAGCACCACCAGTTGGTCCAGCATTAGGTCAAGCAGGTGTGAATATTATGGGATTCTGTAAGGAATTCAACGCACGTACACAAGAAGATGCAGGTTTAATTATTCCGGTAGAAATCAGTGTTTATGAAGATCGTTCATTTACATTCATTACAAAAACTCCACCGGCTCCAGTATTACTTAAAAAAGCAGCTGGCGTTGAAAAAGGTTCTGGCGAACCTAATAAAAACAAAGTTGCTACAGTAACTAAAGATCAAGTACGTGAAATTGCAAACCAAAAAATGCAAGATTTAAACGCTGCAGACGAAGAAGCAGCTATGCGTATTATCGAAGGTACTGCACGTAGTATGGGTATTACTGTTCAATAAAATTAAAATTAACTGAAAACATAGATTGACGATAAAGCAGATGACAGAAATGACAAACAGGATCAAAGCGTTCAATATTGTCGTAATAAGAGGGAAATTGTCATTTATTTAGGAAGTGTTTCCTGAGATGCAATACGATTAAAACCTCTCTGTTATCTGCTCTTAACTTGCAAAAGCGAGTAAATGTGGGAGGAAATTCCGCTAAAACCACTAAAGGAGGACATGAAATGGCTAAGAAAAGTAAAAGATTTCAAGAAGTAGCTAATAAAATTGATCGCCAAAAACACTATAGTGTTGAAGAAGCAGTTGAATTAGCTAAAGAAACAAGTATCGCTAACTTTGACGCATCAGTTGAAGTAGCATTCCGTTTAGGAATTGATACACGTAAAAATGATCAACAAATCCGTGGTGCAGTTGTACTTCCAAATGGTACAGGTAAATCACAACGTGTTTTGGTATTCGCAAAAGGAGACAAAGCAGCTGAAGCAGAAGCAGCAGGTGCTGATTTCGTTGGTGAAAGTGAATATGTTCAACAAATCCAACAAGGTTGGTTTGACTTTGACGTAGTAGTAGCTACACCTGACATGATGGGCGAAGTTGGTAAACTTGGTCGTGTATTAGGACCTAAAGGTTTAATGCCAAACCCTAAAACTGGTACTGTAACAATGGATGTTACAAAAGCAGTTGAAGAAATCAAAGCAGGTAAAGTAGAATATCGTGCTGAAAAAGCTGGTATTGTACATGCTTCAATTGGTAAAGTATCATTCGATACTGACAAACTTGTTGAAAACTTCAAAGCTTTACAAGATGTGTTAACTAAAGCGAAACCATCTTCAGCTAAAGGTACTTACTTCAAATCTGTTGCTGTTACAACAACAATGGGCCCTGGAGTAAAAGTTGATACTTCTAGCTTCAAACTTTAATCTTAAATATAAATGATGATAAGACTGGATGGATTGATTCAGTCTTATCTTTAAAAATATATTGACATACTGCATTTAACCAGTTATATTGGTTAATGTATTATTTTACCTAAGACAGTAGGAGTTAGTGATAACTTAAAAATAATCCTACCGAGGCTAAAATTGACTTGAACGTGAAGATTTTTAGATCTTTCAAGCACTTTTTGCCGCGGGTAGAAAGTGCTTTTTTTATTGAGATAAAGTTGTTAATTCATGTAATTAGCAGTTGTAATCAAGATTAAAAGCACCAAATAAAAAACTATGGAGGTGTCTAAATGTCTGCTATCATCGAAGCTAAAAAACAACAAGTTGATGTAATTGCTGAATCATTGAAAAATTCAGTATCTACTGTAATCGTTGACTATCGTGGTCTAACTGTTTCAGAAGTAACTGAATTACGTTCACAATTACGTGAAGCTGGCGTTGAATTCAAAGTATTAAAAAATACAATGGTTCGTCGTGCTGCTGATCAAGTTGGTTTAGAAGGTTTAAATGAACATTTAGTAGGTCCTACTGCAGTTGCTACTTCAACAGAAGATGTTGTTGCTCCAGCAAAAGTATTAGCAGGATTTGCTAAAGAACATAAAGCTTTAGAAATTAAAGTAGGTGTTATGGAAGGCAGTGTTATCTCTGCTGAAGAAGTTAACACAGTTGGTACATTACCATCACACGACGGTCTTGTTTCTATGCTTTTATCAGTATTACAAGCTCCAGTACGCAATTTCGCTTATGCAGTTAAAGCTGTTGGAGAAGATAAAGAACAAAACGAAGAAAGCGCTGAATAATTGCGCATAATAAACTAATAAAAATTAATGGAGGAATATTAAAATGGCTAATCAAGAACAAATCATTGAAGCAATTAAAGAAATGTCAGTTTTAGAATTAAACGACTTAGTAAAAGCAATTGAAGAAGAATTTGGTGTAACTGCAGCAGCTCCAGTAGCAGCAGCAGGTGCAGCAGGTGGCGGAGACGCTGCTGAAGAAAAAACAGAATTTGATGTTGAATTAACATCAGCTGGATCATCTAAAATCAAAGTCGTTAAAGCTGTTAAAGAAGCTACTGGCTTAGGATTAAAAGATGCTAAAGAATTAGTTGACGGAGCTCCTAAAGTAATCAAAGAAGCTTTACCAACTGAAGAAGCTGAAAAACTTAAAGAAGCATTAGAAGAAGTTGGCGCTACAGTAGAATTAAAATAATTCTAGCTGGCTAACAGTTCATAATTATATATTGAAGGTTGTCCAAGCAGCTTAACACATTAGCTATTTCGATACGCTAATCTTAAATGTAATATGGATTGCCTGAAATCTTTGAGAAATGAAAACCCCGTTATCGATATAACGGGGTTTTATCTTATTTGACCTATCCTGAACGAATTATTTGTTACTACAAAATTTCGTTGAGGGTATAGTATTAATCTAAGGCGAATTAGATTAAAAGAGGTGTAGTCATGAGTCATTACTATGATGAAAATCCTGAAGTAGAAAGCGATGAACTTCCCTTTACGTATTCCTACAAAAGCTATGATTTAAAATTAGTTACTGATTCAGGTGTGTTTTCTAAAGGGAAAATAGACTTTGGTTCAGATTTATTAATCAATACATTTTTAAACGAAAATCCCCCGGGTCCTACTAAAAAAATTATAGATGTTGGTTGTGGTTATGGTCCGATTGGTTTGATGATTGCAAAAGTGTCTCCACACCATGAAATTACAATGGTTGATGTAAATCAGCGTGCGCTTTCTTTATCGATTAAAAATCAAAAGAAAAACCATCTAGAGAACGTCGACATCAAGGAAAGTGACGGGTTATCACAAGTAGAGAATGATGCTTTTGATTTTGTGCTAACTAATCCACCGATTAGAGCAGGAAAAAAGGTAGTTCACAGCATCTTAGCTGATGCGTATCATAAATTAAAAGTGAATGGCTCACTTTATGTTGTGATTCAAAAAAAACAAGGTATGCCATCCGCGAAGAAAAAAATGGAAGAAACATTTGGTAACGTAGAAGTATTAGAAAAGCGCAAAGGCTATTATATATTAAGAAGTGTTAAAGGTTGATTAAAAACCGCTGTTCTGATATAGTAATAGAATGTAAAAAATTATGTTCAATAAGTGTGTACTTTTACGTATAAATTAACAAAGTATATAAGGTGAAATAGAAAATGGTGTCATGAGTTATGCTACCGTTTTCTTTTTGTCTAATTATATTTGCTGATTTAGTAAAAGTAAACACGCAATTTTTGAGGGGTGAATCTGTTTGGCAGGTCAATTTGTCCAATATGGAAGACATCGTAAACGTAGAAACTATGCGAGAATTTCAGAGGTATTAGAATTACCGAATTTAATTGAGATTCAAACTAAGTCTTACGAGTGGTTCTTAGAAGAAGGTTTATATGAAATGTTTAGAGACATTTCACCGATTGAAGATTTCACAGGTAATCTGTCTTTAGAGTTTGTTGATTACAGACTTGGAGAATCAAAATATGATTTAGAAGAATCGAAAAACCGTGATACGACGTATTCTGCACCTCTACGTGTAAAAGTACGTCTAATCATTAAAGAAACAGGCGAAGTGAAAGAGCAAGAAGTGTTTATGGGTGATTTCCCATTAATGACAGATACAGGTACATTTGTGATTAATGGTGCTGAACGTGTTATCGTATCACAATTAGTTCGTTCACCATCCGTTTACTTTAATGAAAAATTAGATAAAAATGGTCGCACAAACTATGATGCAACAATTATCCCTAACCGTGGTGCATGGTTAGAGTATGAAACTGATGCTAAAGATGTAGTTTATGTACGTATTGATAGAACAAGAAAATTACCACTAACAGTATTATTAAGAGCTTTAGGCTTCTCAACAGATCAAGAAATTATTGATCTTTTAGGAGATAATGAGTACTTACGTAATACGTTAGAAAAAGATGGTACAGAAAATACTGATCAAGCATTATTAGAAATTTATGAGCGTTTACGCCCAGGTGAACCTCCTACAGTAGAAAATGCGAAAAGCTTATTATACTCTCGTTTCTTTGATCCGAAACGTTATGACTTAGCGAGTGTGGGTCGTTATAAAGCGAATAAAAAACTTCATTTAAAACACCGTTTATTCAATCAAAAATTAGCAGAACCAATTGTTAATGCTGAAACAGGTGAAATTGTAGCTGAAGAAGGTACTGTCTTAGATCGTCGTAATTTAGATGAAATCATGGATGTATTAGAATCTAATGCTAACAGTGAAGTTTTTGAACTTGAAGGTACTGTGATTGATGAACCAGTAGAAATTCAATCTATTAAAGTATATGTTCCTAATGATGAAGAAGGACGCACAACGACAGTTATTGGTAATGCGTTCCCTGATTCAGAAGTGAAATGTATTACACCAGCTGACATCATCGCATCAATGTCATATTTCTTTAATTTACTAAGTGGTATTGGATTCACAGATGATATTGACCATTTAGGTAATCGTCGTCTACGTTCAGTAGGGGAGTTACTACAAAACCAATTCCGTATTGGTTTATCAAGAATGGAACGTGTGGTACGTGAAAGAATGTCTATCCAAGATACAGATTCTATTACACCACAACAATTAATCAATATTCGTCCAGTCATTGCGTCAATTAAAGAATTCTTTGGTAGTTCTCAATTGTCACAATTCATGGACCAAGCCAATCCATTAGCAGAATTGACACATAAACGTCGTCTATCAGCATTAGGACCTGGTGGTTTAACACGTGAACGTGCTCAAATGGAAGTGCGTGACGTTCACTACTCTCACTATGGTCGTATGTGTCCAATCGAAACACCAGAGGGACCAAACATTGGTTTGATTAACTCATTATCAAGTTATGCACGTGTAAATGAATTTGGTTTCATTGAAACGCCATATCGTAAAGTAGATCTTGAAACAAATAGTATCACAGAACAAATTGATTATTTAACAGCTGATGAAGAAGATAGCTATGTTGTAGCACAAGCAAATTCTAAGTTAGATGAAAATGGTCGCTTCTTAGATGATGAAGTTGTTTGTCGTTTCCGTGGTAATAACACAGTTATGGCAAAAGAAAAAATGGACTACATGGATGTATCTCCTAAACAGGTTGTTTCTGCAGCAACAGCATGTATTCCATTCTTAGAAAACGATGACTCTAACCGTGCATTAATGGGTGCGAACATGCAACGTCAAGCAGTTCCATTGATGAATCCAGAATCACCTTTCGTAGGTACTGGTATGGAACACGTAGCAGCTCGTGACTCTGGTGCAGCAATTGTTGCTAAACACAAAGGCCGTGTTGAACACGTTGAATCTAATGAAATCCTTGTACGTCAACTTATCGAAGAAGATGGACAAGAATACGAAGGCGAAATTGATCGCTATCCATTAGCTAAATTCAAACGTTCAAACACAGGTACTTGTTATAACCAAAGACCAATCGTTGCTACAGGTGATGTCGTAACGAAAGGTGAAATTTTAGCCGATGGTCCTTCAATGGAACTTGGTGAAATGGCGTTAGGTAGAAACGTAGTTGTCGGTTTCATGACATGGGACGGTTACAACTATGAAGATGCTGTAATTATGAGTGAACGCCTAGTGAAAGATGACGTATATACTTCTATTCATATTGAGGAATATGAATCAGAAGCACGTGATACAAAACTAGGACCTGAAGAAATTACACGTGATATTCCTAACGTTTCAGATAGTGCGCTTAAAAACTTAGATGACCGTGGTATTGTATACGTAGGTGCTGAAGTTAATGATGGAGACATTTTAGTAGGTAAAGTAACGCCTAAAGGTGTAACAGAATTAACAGCAGAAGAACGCTTATTACATGCAATATTCGGTGAAAAAGCACGTGAAGTACGTGATACATCATTACGTGTTCCTCATGGTGCAGGCGGTATTGTTCTAGACGTTAAAGTCTTCAACCGTGAAGAAGGAGATGACACATTATCTCCAGGTGTAAACCAATTAGTACGTGTTTATATCGTTCAAAAACGTAAAATACATGTTGGTGACAAAATGTGTGGTCGTCACGGTAACAAAGGTGTTATTTCTAAGTTAGTTCCTGAAGAAGATATGCCTTATTTACCAGACGGTACACCAATTGACATCATGTTGAACCCATTAGGTGTTCCATCACGTATGAATATCGGACAAGTATTAGAGTTACATTTAGGTATGGCTGCTAAAAACTTAGGTATTCATGTTGCATCACCAGTATTTGATGGTGCGAGTGATGAAGATGTATGGTCAACGATTGAAGAAGCAGGTATGGCACGTGATGGTAAGACAGTATTATATGATGGACGTACGGGTGAACCATTCGATAACAGAATCTCAGTCGGCGTTATGTATATGCTGAAACTTGCACACATGGTTGACGATAAATTACATGCGCGTTCAACTGGACCATACTCACTTGTTACGCAACAACCACTAGGTGGTAAAGCACAATTTGGTGGACAACGTTTCGGTGAGATGGAGGTATGGGCACTTGAAGCTTATGGTGCTGCCTACACACTTCAAGAGATCTTAACTTATAAATCTGATGACACAGTAGGTCGTGTTAAAACATACGAATCTATTGTCAAAGGTGAAAATATTACTAAACCTGGCGTTCCTGAATCATTCAGAGTATTGATGAAAGAACTTCAAAGTTTAGGATTAGATGTTAAGATTATGGATGAGCATGACAATGAAATTGACATGCAAGATAACGAAGATGAAGATGCAGTAGAACGTAAAGTGGACCTTCAACAAAAAGAAGCGCCACAATCACAAAAAGAAATTACTGACTAATACAGATCGCATTTAAGTTTATAAAGAGATATACCATATTGAGGTGAAGTCGTCGTACTTGCCTCATTATGGGTTTATCTAATATTGATAAAGAGCAATCAATCAATTTGCACAGCTAATCTAAATTGAAGGAGGTAGGCTCCTTGATTGATGTAAATAATTTCCATTATATGAAAATAGGACTTGCTTCACCTGAAAAAATCCGTTCATGGTCTTTTGGTGAGGTTAAAAAGCCAGAAACAATTAACTATCGTACTTTAAAACCAGAAAAAGATGGTCTATTCTGTGAGAGAATTTTCGGACCTACAAAAGACTGGGAATGTAGTTGTGGTAAATACAAACGTGTACGCTATAAAGGTATGGTTTGTGATAGATGTGGAGTAGAAGTAACTAAATCTAAAGTGCGCCGTGAAAGAATGGGACACATTGAATTAGCTGCGCCAGTTTCACATATTTGGTACTTCAAAGGTATTCCAAGCCGCATGGGACTATTATTAGACATGTCACCAAGAGCATTAGAAGAAGTGATTTACTTTGCTTCTTATGTTGTTGTAAATCCAGGACCAACTGGTTTAGAGAAAAAGACATTACTATCTGAAGCAGAATTCAGAGAGTACTATGATAAATTCCCTGGTCAATTTACAGCTAAAATGGGTGCTGAAGGTATCAAAGAATTATTAGATGAAATTGATTTGGATACAGAATTAAAAGAATTACGTGATGAGTTAGAGTCTGCAACAGGACAAAGACTTACACGTGCGATTAAACGTTTAGAAGTTGTTGAATCATTCAGACATTCTGGTAACAATCCAGCTTGGATGGTATTAGACGTACTTCCAATTATTCCACCAGAAATCAGACCAATGGTTCAATTAGACGGTGGACGTTTTGCAACAAGTGATTTAAACGACTTATATCGTCGTGTTATCAACCGTAACAACCGTTTAAAACGTTTATTAGATTTAGGTGCGCCTGGCATCATCGTACAAAACGAAAAACGTATGTTACAAGAAGCAGTTGATGCACTCATCGATAATGGTCGTCGTGGTCGTCCAGTAACTGGACCAGGTAACCGCCCATTAAAATCACTTTCACATATGCTTAAAGGTAAACAAGGTCGTTTCCGTCAAAACTTATTAGGTAAACGTGTTGACTATTCAGGTCGTTCAGTTATCGCTGTTGGACCTAGCTTGAAGATGTATCAATGTGGCTTACCTAAAGAAATGGCTTTAGAACTATTTAAACCATTCATCATGAAAGAATTAGTTCAACGTGAAATTGCGACAAACATTAAAAATGCTAAAAGCAAGATTGAACGTATGGATGATGAAGTATGGGATGTATTAGAAGACGTAATTAAAGAACATCCAGTTCTTTTAAACCGTGCACCAACGCTGCATAGATTAGGTATTCAAGCATTTGAACCTACACTTGTAGAAGGCCGTGCCATTCGTCTACACCCACTTGCTACAACAGCTTATAACGCTGACTTTGATGGTGACCAAATGGCTGTTCACGTTCCATTATCTAAAGAAGCACAAGCAGAAGCACGCATGCTTATGCTTGCAGCACAAAACATCTTAAATCCTAAAGATGGTAAACCTGTTGTTACACCATCACAAGATATGGTATTAGGTAACTATTACCTTACTTTAGAACGTAAAGATGCTGTAAATACTGGTACAATTTATAATGATACAAACGAAGTGTTAAAAGCATACGCAAATGGTTATGTACATTTACACACACGTATAGGTGTGCATGCAAGTTCATTCAATAACCCAACATTTACAGAAGCGCAAAATCAAAAAATCTTAACAACATCTGTTGGTAAAGTTATCTTTAATGAAATCATTCCTGATTCATTTGCATACATTAACGAACCAACAAAATATAACCTTGAAAACAGTACGCCAGACAAATACTTTGTTTCTGCTACTGAATTAGGTGAGGGTGGATTAAAAGCATATTTTGATGAGCAACCACTTAGCGAACCATTCAACAAGAATTTCTTAGGAAATATCATTGCAGAAGTCTTCAATCGATTCAGCATCACAGATACATCTATGATGTTAGATAGAATGAAAGACTTAGGCTTCAAATTCTCTTCTAAAGCTGGTATCACTGTTGGTGTATCTGACATTGTGGTTTTACCAGATAAACAACAAATTTTAGATGAACATGAAAAACTAGTTGATAAAGTACAAAAACAATTCAACCGTGGTTTAATTACAGAATTTGAACGTTACAATGCAGTTGTTGAAATTTGGACTGATGCTAAAGACCAAATTCAAAACGAATTAATGGGTTCACTTGAAAAAACAAACCCAATCTTTATGATGAGTGACTCTGGTGCCCGTGGTAACGCATCTAACTTTACACAGTTAGCTGGTATGCGTGGGCTTATGGCTGCACCATCAGGTAAGATCATTGAATTACCAATCACTTCATCATTCCGTGAAGGTTTAACAGTGTTAGAATACTTTATCTCTACACATGGTGCGCGTAAAGGTCTTGCCGATACAGCACTTAAAACAGCGGACTCTGGTTATCTTACTCGTCGTCTGGTTGATGTGGCACAAGATGTTATCGTTCGTGAAGAAGACTGTGGTACTGACCGTGGTTTACTAGTATCTGATATTAAAGAAGGTACTGAAATGATCGAACCATTTAGCGAACGTATTGAAGGTCGTTATTCTAAAGAAACGATTCGTCATCCAGAAACAGATGAAGTTATCGTTCGTCCAGATGAGTTAGTAACAGCAGAAATTGCTAAGAAAATCACAGACGCTGGTATAGAAGAAATGTATATCCGTTCAGCATTTACATGTAACACACGTCATGGTGTATGTGAAAAATGTTATGGTAAAAACCTTGCTACTGGTGAAAAAGTTGAAGTTGGTGAAGCAGTTGGTACAATTGCTGCCCAATCAATCGGTGAACCAGGTACACAGCTTACAATGCGTACATTCCACACAGGTGGTGTAGCAGGTAGTGATATCACGCAAGGTCTTCCTCGTATCCAAGAGATTTTCGAGGCGCGTAACCCTAAAGGTCAAGCAGTCGTTACCGAAATTGAAGGTGTCGTAGATGACATTAGTGTTGCCAAAGACCGTCAACAAGAAATCGTCATCAAAGGTGCGAATGAAACGAAATCTTACTTGGCTTCAGGTACTTCAAGATTAAAAGTTGAAGTTGGCCAAAGTGTTCAACGTGGTGAAGCACTTACAGAAGGTTCTATTGAACCTAAGAACTTCTTATCTATATCTGGTTTAAATGCTACAGAAAGCTATTTATTAAAAGAAGTTCAAAAAGTTTACCGTATGCAAGGTGTTGAAATTGATGATAAACACGTTGAAGTTATGGTAAGACAAATGTTACGTAAAGTACGTATCATTGAAGCTGGAGATACGAAATTACTTCCAGGTGCACTTGTAGATATTCATAACTTTACAGATGCTAACCGTGAAGCGTTCAAAGAACGTAAACGTCCAGCAACATCTAAACCTGTATTACTAGGTATAACAAAAGCTTCTCTTGAAACAGAAAGCTTCTTATCAGCAGCATCATTCCAAGAAACAACACGTGTTCTTACAGATGCAGCTATCAAAGGTAAACGCGATAACTTACTTGGACTTAAAGAGAATGTTATTATCGGTAAGCTTATCCCAGCTGGTACAGGTATGAGACGTTACAGTGATGTACAGTATGATAAAGCGACACCTGAAGAAGTCGTTGAAGAGATTCAACCAACTGAAATCTAGTATAGCTTTTGAAATGTAAAATGGTTTATCATTCATTTGAAGTTGTATAAACATAGAGACATGTGTTGAGGTTGTAAGGCCCCATCACATGTCATATGTTTTAAGCGACTGACCATTTGATCTCGGGCGAAATAAAAGATTTGATGGTAACATTTAATCTTTATTTCGCTCTCTTATTTTTTTGTATATTTTCTGCAAAAAATGTTAATTAAAGTTGACTCCGCAGTGATTTTGATGTTATTATTATTAAGGTTGATGCAAGCAGAACTTTGGAGGATATTTAGATGTCTAATGAAAAAGTTGCACGCTTTAACAAACAACACTATGTTATTGGTCTTAAACAAACGCTGAAAGCTTTGAATAAAGATCAAGTGACATCATTGATTATCGCTAAAGACGTTGAAGTTCATCTGATGACTCGCGTGTTAAGTCAAATCAATCACAAAAACATATCTATCTCATTTTTCGAGAGCAAACAAGCTTTAGGAAAGTATGTAGGTATAAACGTTAATGCGACTGTTGTTGCATTATTGAAATGAGATTAGTAAGATTCTTTCTTACTAAATTTTATTTACCTTTAAAATGAACCACCTGGATGTGTGGGATTATAAAAGAAGAGAGGAGGACATATTTCATGCCAACTATTAATCAATTAGTACGTAAACCAAGACAAAGCAAATCAAAAAACTATGATTCACCAGCATTGAACAGAAACTACAACAGTAAAAAGAAAAAGTACACTAGCTTAAACTCACCACAAAAACGTGGTGTTTGTACACGTGTAGGTACAATGACACCTAAAAAACCTAACTCTGCGTTACGTAAATATGCTCGTGTGCGTTTGTCTAACAACATCGAAATCAACGCTTATATTCCTGGTATCGGACACAACTTACAAGAACACAGTGTTGTACTTGTACGTGGTGGACGTGTAAAAGACTTACCTGGTGTGCGTTACCACATCGTACGTGGTGCACTTGATACTTCAGGTGTTGACGGTCGTAGACAAGGTCGTTCATTATACGGAACTAAAAAACCTAAAAAATAAGGTTAAGATTGCGTAAATTTTCGTTATAAATAATGGAAATATATTATAATTAGGAAGGGAGGATTTATATTATGCCTCGTAAAGGATCAGTACCAAAAAGAGACGTATTACCAGATCCAATTCATAACTCAAAATTAGTTACTAAATTGATTAACAAAATTATGTTAGATGGTAAACGTGGAACAGCTCAAAAAATTCTTTATTCTGCATTTGAATTAGTTCAAGAACGCAGTGGTCGTGAAGCTATCGAAGTTTTCGAAGAAGCTATCGACAACATCATGCCAGTATTAGAAGTTAAAGCTCGTCGTGTAGGTGGCTCTAACTATCAAGTACCTGTAGAAGTTCGTCCAGAACGTCGTACTACTTTAGGCCTTCGTTGGTTAGTTAACTATTCACGTCTTCGTGGTGAAAAAACGATGGAAGAACGTTTAGCTAACGAAATTTTAGATGCTGCAAACAACACTGGTGGTGCAGTTAAGAAACGTGAAGACGTTCATAAAATGGCTGAAGCTAACAAAGCCTTCGCTCACTATCGTTGGTAGGATAGTAGGTTTTTCCCTGAGCATGTTCCACACTGATAGTTTACTATCTAGGTGCATGCTTAGGGCATCGCCATATTTATAGTATTTATTCGCAGTTATACTGGAAGGAGAAAAATACATGGCTAGAGATTTTAGTTTAGAAAGAACTCGTAATATCGGTATCATGGCTCACATCGATGCTGGTAAAACAACTACGACTGAACGTATTCTTTACTATACTGGACGTATCCATAAAATTGGTGAAACTCATGAAGGAGCTTCACAAATGGACTGGATGGAACAGGAGCAAGACCGCGGTATCACAATCACATCAGCTGCAACAACAGCTTCATGGGATGATCACCGTGTAAATATCATCGATACACCAGGACACGTAGACTTCACTGTTGAAGTTGAACGTTCATTACGTGTACTTGATGGTGCGGTAACAGTACTTGATGCGCAATCAGGTGTTGAACCTCAAACTGAAACAGTTTGGCGTCAAGCAACAACTTACAGCGTTCCTCGTATTGTTTTCGTAAACAAAATGGACAAATTAGGTGCTAACTTTGAATATGCTGTAAGCACAATTCATGATCGCCTACAAGCGAATGCACAACCAATCCAATTACCAATTGGTGCGGAAGATGAATTTGAAGCAATCATCGACTTAGTTGAAATGAAATGTTTCAAATACAACAATGACTTAGGAACTGAAATTGAAGAAATTGAAATTCCTGAAGATCAAAAAGAAAGAGCTGAAGAAGCTCGCGCAACACTTATTGAAGCAGTAGCTGAAACAAGTGATGAATTAATGGAAAAATATCTTGGTGACGAAGAAATTACTGTAGCTGAATTAAAAGACGCTATTCGTGAAGCAACTAATAATATTGAATTCTACCCAGTTCTTGTTGGTACTGCCTTCAAAAACAAAGGTGTTCAATTAATGCTTAACGCAGTAATTGATTATTTACCATCACCATTAGATGTTAAACCAATCGTCGGCCACCGTGCTGATGATCCAGAAGAAGAAGTTATCGCAAAAGCAGATGACAGTGCTGAGTTCGCTGCGTTAGCGTTCAAAGTAATGACTGACCCTTATGTTGGTAAGTTAACATTCTTCCGTGTGTACTCAGGTACATTAACATCAGGTTCTTATGTTAAAAACTCTACGAAGAATAAACGTGAACGTGTAGGTCGTTTACTACAAATGCACGCTAACTCTCGTCAAGAGCTTAACACAGTTTACTCAGGAGATATCGCTGCTGCGGTAGGTCTGAAAGAAACTGGTACTGGTGATACTTTATGTGGTGAGAAAAATGACATTATCTTGGAATCAATGGACTTCCCAGAACCTGTTATTCACCTATCAGTTGAACCAAAATCTAAAGCTGACCAAGACAAAATGACTACAGCTTTAGTTAAGTTACAAGAAGAAGACCCAACATTCCATGCACACACTGACGAAGAAACTGGACAAGTTATCATCGGTGGTATGGGTGAGCTTCACTTAGACATCTTAGTTGACCGTATGAAAAAAGAATTTAACGTTGAATGTAATGTTGGTGCGCCAATGGTTTCATACCGTGAAACATTTAAGCAATCAGCACAAGTTCAAGGTAAATTCGCGCGTCAATCTGGTGGTCGTGGACAATATGGTGACGTTAAAATTGAATTCGAACCAAACGAAACAGGTGGCGGTTTCGAATTCGAAAACGCTATCGTTGGTGGTGTAGTTCCTCGTGAATACATTCCATCAGTTGAAGCTGGACTTAAAGATGCTATGGAAAACGGTGTATTAGCTGGTTATCCATTAATTGATGTTAAAGCTAAATTATTTGATGGTTCATACCATGATGTCGATTCATCAGAAATGGCCTTCAAAATTGCTGCATCATTAGCACTTAAAGAAGCTGCTAAAAAATGTGAACCTGTTATCTTAGAACCAATGATGAAAGTAACAATTGAAATGCCTGAAGAATACATGGGTGACATCATGGGTGACGTAACATCTCGTCGTGGACGTGTTGATGGTATGGAACCTCGTGGTAATGCACAAGTTGTAAATGCCTTTGTACCACTTTCAGAAATGTTCGGTTATGCAACATCATTACGTTCTAATACACAAGGTCGTGGAACATACACTATGTACTTCGATCACTATGCAGAAGTTCCAAAATCAATTTCTGAAGAAATTATCAAGAAAAACACTGGTAATAAATCAGCTGAATAATTAAACTTGTATTGTGCAGTGACAGTCTGTACAATACATGTAAAGCATAATTATATGGCTTACAGTTTTATTGATTGATTTTTTAGGGAAAATGCATTATAAAGGTACTGTATGGTACTTTTAACCTAAATAAATCATCTTCTCATGATGGTGAGAAACTGTCATGAGAGATAAATTTAACAATTAATTTTCTAACGAATAGGAGAGATTTTATAATGGCTAAAGAAAAATTCGATCGCTCAAAAGAACATGCCAATATTGGTACAATCGGACACGTTGACCATGGTAAAACTACTTTAACAGCTGCTATCGCAACTGTTTTAGCAAAAAATGGTGACTCTGTTGCACAATCATACGACATGATTGATAACGCTCCAGAAGAAAAAGAACGTGGTATCACAATCAATACTTCACACATCGAGTATACAACTGAAAAACGTCACTATGCTCACGTTGACTGCCCAGGACACGCTGACTATGTTAAAAACATGATCACTGGTGCTGCTCAAATGGACGGAGCTATCTTAGTAGTATCTGCTGCTGATGGCCCAATGCCACAAACTCGTGAACATATCCTTTTATCACGTAACGTTGGTGTTCCAGCATTAGTTGTATTCTTAAACAAAGTTGACATGGTTGACGATGAAGAATTATTAGAATTAGTAGAAATGGAAGTTCGTGACTTATTAAGCGAATATGACTTCCCAGGTGACGATGTACCTGTAATCTCTGGTTCAGCATTAAAAGCACTTGAAGGCGACGCTGACTATGAGCAAAAAATCTTAGACTTAATGCAAGCTGTTGATGACTTCATTCCAACACCAGAACGTGATTCTGACAAACCATTCATGATGCCAGTTGAGGACGTATTCTCAATCACTGGTCGTGGTACTGTTGCTACAGGCCGTGTTGAACGTGGTCAAATCAAAGTCGGTGAAGAAGTTGAAATCATCGGTATGCAAGAAGATTCAAGCAAAACAACTGTTACTGGTGTAGAAATGTTCCGTAAATTATTAGACTACGCTGAAGCTGGTGACAACATTGGTGCGTTATTACGTGGTGTTGCACGTGAAGACATCCAACGTGGTCAAGTTTTAGCTGCTCCTGGTTCAATTACACCACATACAAACTTTAAAGCGGAAGTTTACGTTTTATCAAAAGATGAAGGTGGCCGTCATACGCCATTCTTCAGTAACTACCGCCCACAATTCTATTTCCGTACTACTGACGTAACAGGTGTTGTTACTTTACCAGAAGGTACTGAAATGGTTATGCCTGGCGACAACGTAGAAATGGAAGTTGAATTAATTTCTCCAATCGCTATCGAAGACGGTACACGTTTCTCTATCCGTGAAGGTGGACGTACTGTTGGATCAGGCGTTGTAACTGAAATCTACAAATAAGATATTTTATCTTGATATAGATTTGAAGAGTCTCCAATTTTTGGAGGCTCTTTTTTATATTCGTGTTAATCTTTTTTAACTATTTATTAGAACAAATGAGGTCACCGTTCAAAAATTGAAATCTTTGGTTATAGAAAACGCCTTAGGCATTAAAAGCCTAAGGCGTTATTACATTTTCTAACTCTAATATTTTTAAAAACTGGCTGGCACTATATTTTAACGCTTTTTCATCAAGATTAAAATACGGACTATGATGTGGGTGTGTGGTACCTTTTTCAGGATTGCCGCAACCTGTTAAAAAGAATGCGCCAGGACGTACTTTTTGATAATGTGAAAAGTCTTCGCCAATCATCATTAATTCTGATTCGTTAAATCTTAAATTCATATCATTTGTAGCTTGTTTAACAATATCAAAACATTTTGGATTATTATGGACAGGTAAATAGCCTTTGATATAATCAAAATCATAAGTGATGTCGTTCGCAACAGCTAAGCCTTGTAAGAGCTTATCCATTTTGTGCATCACATGTGCTTGTACTTCTGTATCGAAAGTACGCACGGTGCCTTTACAAAATGCTACATCTGGAATGACATTATCTGCTGAACCAGACTGTACCATACCGAAGCTAATAACGGCTTGTTTTACGGGATCTATTGTTCTAGAAACAATCTTTTGTGCACTAATGATAAATTCAGCCATAATAACCACTGGATCGATTGTTTCGTGTGGTTTTGCACCGTGCCCACCTTGACCATGAATTGTTACATTGAATTCATCAGGAGAAGCCATCATTGCACCAGGACGAGAATAAATTGTGCCCGTAGGATAGCCACTCCACAAATGGTTTCCATATACTCTATCTACATTTTGTAAGCAACCATCATCAATCATTTCTTGTGAGCCACCCGGCATAATTTCCTCACCGTATTGGAAAATCAGTACGACATCACCATTTAATTTGTTTTTATGTGCTTCAATTATTTCAGCAACCGCTAATAATGTTGCGGTATGGCCATCATGTCCACATGCATGCATCGCACCAGGATTTTTAGACTTGTAATCCACCTCTGTTAATTCATTGATCGGTAAAGCATCAAAATCAGCACGCAATGCAATCGTTGGACCGTCTCCTTGTCCGCTAAATGTTGCGACGATGCCATTTCGTCCGACGGGTGAACGTACTTCACATGATAGTTGGCTGAGTTGATTTAGGATGTAGTCACGTGTGTGATACTCCTCAAATGATAATTCAGGATATTGATGCAAATAGCGACGAATTTGAATCATTCTGTTTTCCTTTTCTCTTGCTAGTTGAAACCAATCAAACAACTTCAACCCTTCTTCCTTAAAATGATTATTCTATTATATCATTTTAAATGACTTTACTGTAGAGACAATTATTATGACTTTAATTAAATTGCAGAAAACGCTTTAACGATTCGTGGGATTCTACTTTCCTGATACAAGAAAATGGGTTATGATAAGATTAAATAGTAGATAACTCAAAGGGGGATTTTCAGTGGTACAGTCATTACATGGCTTTTTAGATGAAAATATTCAGTATTTGAAAGAAAATGGACTTTATAACGAAATTGATACAATTGAAGGTGCGAATGGACCAGAGATTAAGATTAACGGGAAAAATTATGTCAATTTATCTTCAAATAACTATTTAGGACTTGCAACAGATGAAGATTTAAAACAAGCTGCTAAGGATGCTATTGATACACATGGTGTAGGTGCAGGTGCAGTAAGATCTATTAATGGTACATTAGACCTTCATGATGAATTGGAAGAAACACTTGCGAAATTTAAAGGTACAGAAGCTGCAATTGCATACCAATCAGGTTTTAATTGTAATATGGCAGCAATTTCAGCTGTTATGAATAAAAATGATGCTATTCTATCAGACGAATTAAACCACGCATCAATTATTGATGGATGTCGCTTATCTAAAGCGAAAATCATTCGTGTCAATCATTCAGATATGGATGATTTACGTGCTAAGGCAAAAGAAGCTGTTGAATCTGGACAATACAATAAAGTAATGTATATTACTGACGGTGTATTTAGTATGGATGGCGATGTTGCCAAATTACCAGAAATCGTAGAAATTGCAGAAGAGTTCGGTTTAATCACATATGTTGATGACGCACATGGCTCTGGTGTCATGGGTAATGGTGCAGGTACAGTGAAACATTTTGGCCTTCAAGACAAAATTGATTTCCAAATCGGTACATTATCTAAAGCGATTGGTGTTGTAGGTGGCTATGTAGCTGGTACACAATCATTAATCGATTGGTTGAAAGCACAATCAAGACCATTCTTATTCTCAACATCACTAGCGCCTGGTGATACAAAAGCCATCACTGAAGCTGTTAAGAAATTAATGGCATCAACAGAATTACACGATAAACTTTGGGAAAATGGTAATTACTTAAAAGATGGACTGAAAAAATTAGGTTTTGACATTGGTAATTCTGAATCACCAATTACACCAGTAATCATAGGTGACGAAAAAGAAACACAAGCATTTAGTAGTCGCTTAAAAGATGAAGGTATATATGTGAAATCTATCGTCTTTCCGACAGTGCCAAAAGGTACAGGTCGTGTTCGTAATATGCCTACAGCTGCACATACAAAAGAAATGCTTGATCAAGCATTAGCGGCATATGAAAAAGTAGGTAAAGAACTAGGTACAATTTAACGCTAACTAGCTAGATATTAAACGAATATAAATGAAGCAACAAACTGCTAGACCGCTTATGTCCTATTTGTATGGGTATGAGTTGTCTAGCTTTTTTGATATTAATCATTTTAATAGGGTATAGGTTTAACACTTATGAAAACATATACATAAATTACAATTTTTCTTGGGTTTAGGGTGATACAATAACAAAACTGATATTATTAAGAGGAAACTCTGGCAGTGGTAAAACGACCATTGCCCATAAATTGCAAAACACGTTAGGCAATGGTGTCATGCTCGTGGGTCAAGATGCAATAAGACGCCATATGTTAAATGTTCCTGATAGCCCTGGGAATTTATCAATTGAGCTAATAAAACACATTACTGCATATGGTATAGCGCATTGTGAATATGTTATTTTAGAAGGTATTTTCAATAAAGAAAAATATGGTAATATGTTACAGGGCATTATTTCAAGTGCTCATATTAAAAGTTATATTTATTATTTTGACTTACCTTATGCAGAAACTGTGAGAAGACATCACTCAAAAGCATATACCAATTTTAGTGCAGAAAAACTTGCAAGCTGGTTTGTTGAAAAAGATACATTAAATGTAAAAAATGAGAAATTGATTCCTGAAACGATGACACAAAATGATATACTCACGATGATCTTGAATGACCTAAATAATGAGTGAAAATCGTCATTAGCATCAGTTCATATTTTTAATAAATTAAAAGGTTGATTTTATGCCAAATGATGTTATAGTTTTGGGTGCTGACGCCTTATGTTAAGGGGTTTTTGAATGAAAAATAATTTAGGGTTGCAATTCACCACACAACGGCTTATCATTAGACCGTTAGAAGAAAATGATTATGAATCATGGTTGTCAGGATTTGTTAATCGTCATCCTGCGCAATACAAGCATGATAAGGGCCAAGTTGATATGTCAGATGCCACAGAACCATGGTTTGCAGCAATGGTTTCAAAGCATCAACAAGCTATTAAAGATGATGATTTGTATATATTCGGCATCTTTGATAAAACAGGACGTCATCTTGGCATGCTTAATATTAAAAATTTAAGCCGAGACCAATTTCAATGGGCTGAAATCGGTTATTTTATCCATAATCAATACTGGCATCAAGGGTATGCTTATGAAGCTTTAATAGAACTTGTGAAACAAACGAAAGAAACATTAAAGTTTCATAGAATAGAAGCACATATCAATTTGGATAATCAACCTTCTATTCAGTTAATTGAAAAATTAGGTTTTGAGTTTGAATGTATTCGAAAAGGATTTATTTTCGAACAAGGACAATGGACTGACAACTACGTGTATTATCTCAATACACATGACGAACCAATGGGATAGTAAATAAAAGGAAGGAGTGTCAACATGGTTGAATTTAGAGAGTTAACAATGGCTGACGAAACATTATATTGTGATTATATGAAAGAATGGATAGATCACGATGAAAAGGTAGTGCCTGAGATTACGAATATTACCAAGTATAATAATTTTGAAGAAATTGTTCATGCATTAGCAGACAACAAATCTAATGATGAAACAGTAGATAATACGACATTGTTTTTAATTGACGATGATAAGATTATTGGTGCTGCCAATATTCGCCATAATTTGAATGAAAAGCTAAAAATCATTGGCGGCCATGTTGGCTACGGTATTCGTAAGAGCTACCGAGGTAAAGGCTTTGGTAACAAAATCTTGAAAAAGTCATTAGATTATTTATCACGCATTGGTGTACAAGAAGCATTGATTACCTGTAAAAAAGATAATGAAGCCTCTGCAGCTGTCATCTTACACAATGGTGGAGAAGAAATAGAATCTTCAACATTAGATGATGGCACAATTGTCCGTCGCTTCCAGATAGAAATCGCATAAAAGAACATAATTATTAAAAGTTGCCAAGTAAGATATTGGCAACTTTTTTTATGCCTAAAATATTAAAAAATTGAAAAACTAATTCAAAAATGTAATATAACATAGATATAAATAAAATAATAATGTATAATTAGCAGAGTTTAGTTTATTTCGAAAATAACTTTTATTAAATTTAGGGAATTTTTAAAAGTAAAAAGATTAGGGAACGAAAGGTGAGAAAATGAATATTAATATATTGGGATACAATATCTTTGCCAAAGGAGGCACATCAAGAAGCAACATAAATTTAATAAAATCATTTTTGAAGAATGGTAATAATGTGAATTACTTTAATATATTAGATTTTGAAAGTGATGATATTACTCGTTTAATTATACATGAAGGCATAAATAGTAGTAATGTTCAGTTTTATAAATTTGATGATTTTATTAAAATTGCAACAGGAGATTTACTAATTATCACTAGAGAAGAATTATTTATTTATGCCAAAGAGATTAAGCAAAAAAACAAAAAGATTAAAATAATTGGTGAAATCCATGGCCCATTAGAGTATATAGATGACTCACTTGATTTAGGTTTAGAATATATTGATAGTATAAGAGTAAGTACTGATACTATAAAAGAAAAATTTATAGAGAAATACAAATATTATTCAGTTTTTTCTCAGTATGTGAATGCTGAACATATTGATCTCAAGAAAAAACCTATAAATACAAAAAGAAACTTTTTAATAAAAGCAAGGTTTGAAGATAATATTAAAGATATTTCTTATGTAATAAAATTAATAAACTATATAGTAAAAAACACGAGTAGAAATGATATACAACTGTATATAATAGGCTACGGCCCGTCAGAATTATTGTATAAGAATTTAGTTAAATATTATAATTTACAAAATAATGTTCATATTAATGAAAAAGAACCACTTAATTATATATACATTTCATCTTCGCCATATGAAACGTTAGGCTATTCAATATTAGAAACATTAGCTAGAGGTAATAGAGCACTTATTTATCCTGGTGATGATAATGTTTTAGAAGAAGTATATTCACAGTATAATGGTATTGAATTTCTGGAAAAGAACATTCGAAAAGATAGCGTGTTAATCACTTCAATATTAGACAGTAAATATACCAAGACAGCTCGAGAAGAAGATGTTCAGAAATTAAAAACCACATTTCTAAATTCAAATTATAGCAATGATTACGTTAATAATTTTAAAAATATTACCAATAGTAAAAATATGTCAAAAGAATTTTTCTTCAAAAATAAATATGGGGAAAAATTTGTGCTTAAATCAAGAGAAAAGAATGAATTAAAAAAATTAAACAAGAAAAAAGAACAATTTAAAAAAATGAAAGCTTTACCTATTTTAAACAAAATTTTTTCAAATAAGTATTTGAATAACAAATTAAAAGAACGTTATAAACGAAAAGAAACGACTTTGTATAAACAAAAGCTAAATGAAATCATTCCTCAAGAAAATAAAGTGTTCATTGAATCATTCCATGGTAATAATTTTAGCGGTGACCCAAAGTATTTAGCTTTAGGCATTAAAAACAACTATAAAGATAAAGAAATTTTTGTAAGTTCTACTAACTCACTTGTAGATATAGAAATTAGAAATCATGGATTTAAGCCGGTCAGATTTGGAAGTAGAGATTATATAGAAAAATTTAGAATGTCTAAATATATATTTATAAATGGTAACTCATGGGATAGAGTATATAAACATGAGGATCAAGTGTTTATTCAAACATGGCATGGTTTTCCTCTTAAAAAAAATGGTTAGTGATTTGGGTGATGAAAAAGAAAGAAATTATCAGTTATCACAATTTAAACCAAGAATGTATAAATGGGATTATCTGATTACATCTTCAAATATAAATAGTATGCTGTTAAGTTCTGCATTTCAATTACACGATAATAACGAATTGAAAATATTGGAATATGGAGCTCCTAAAAATGAATATTTACTAAAATTTCAAACAGATGAAGAATGGAGAAGGTTACAAAGAAAATACCTATCCATGCAAGATTCGAATAAAAAATATATTTTATACTGTCCTACTTGGCGAAAGCACAAACGTAGTCAAGTGACTAGCATTGATTTAAAGCAATTATTAGCCTATTTACCAAATGAATATGAGATTATAGTTAAGCTACATCCAAATGAAAGTTCGTTAAGACCTCAATATAATAATTTAGATCATAGAATACATTGCTTTTATAATGAATTTGTAGATATACAAGAACTATACATTCTTTCAGATATTATGATTACAGATTATTCATCAACAATTTTTGATTTTGCACATTTAAATAAACCAATATTGTTATTGCAGGAAGACACAGAAGATTATAACAATAGTGTTGGCTTTTATTTCAATATATTTGAATTAGGTGATTTTCCGATTGCATCATTAAATGAGTATAAATTAGCTTTACAGATAAAAAATATTAAAAAGATTGATTACTCTAAATTAATTAATAGGTTAATGAGTTTAGACAGTGATGATAGTACCTATAAAATATTAAACGAAATATTTTATAAGTAAAAATTAAATAAAAGGAATTGAACTTATGGATAATGGTTATATATATAAATTGAATGAAGAAATAATCTTTAATGGTGAGAAACGAATACTAATTGATACAGAAAGTAAATTTAATTATATAGAAATGGCAAGAAAAAATAATGAAATACATGCAAAGTACAAAGAATTATTAAAAAACGATTATATTTTCATCAAGGTACAATATCAAAATTTTATAAAAGAACACATGCTGAGGAATTATTTCAGAGGAAAGATTTAATAAAATTCAACGAAATTTTTTATACTTTGGATAAACCTATAGATAGAAAAGTAAATAATGAAGTTCCTAAAAAACTTTTAGTAATATTTACTTGTATGCCAAATTTAAGTGATTATGATAGCTCGTTAATGCCTAAGAGAATGTTTCCAAAGTTTTTTAATGGAATAGAAAGAAATCTGGTTAAAAATGTATATACAATGAGAATAATGGATCTAAATGTGTCACATGGTTCACATTATATCAGTACATCAAACTATCCTGATTATGAAAAAGATATCCAGCTTTCAATTTTAAATTTAATAAAAAAATTGGATATAAAAAAAGAAAATGTTGTTCTTTATGGAGGATCTAAAGGTGGTACAGGTGCACTTTATCATGGAGCAGCGCTTGACTTGAAAACTTTAGCTGTTGATCCAATAGTAAATATTGGTGGGGCACTAGAACAAAATGATAGAAGGTTTATGAAGGGTTTGAGACAGGAAGATTTAGTACCGATAATTAATACAAGCTTAAAAGAAAGTAATCATTTTGAAAAACATATTATTTGTTGTGAAAATGTAAAATTATATTATGATCAAACAAATAGAATAGAAGAAAATCTAATAAATAAAATACGTATGAAAGATAATATGATTGTAAATCATCCTGATGTTTCAAGAAATAGTGTTCCTGAACAATTGATGTTACTAAATAAAATGTTACTAAATAAAAAATTCGATTAACTAAAAAAGCAAGTTTCATATTTGAAACTTGCTTTTTTATAATTTTTTTTAAACTAATTTTAAAAGTAAAGTAAAAATTCATATTTATGAAAACGCCAACATGAAATAAAAGACTTCGCAAAAAATTTCAAGTATAATTGTTTTTAATACTAGGTATTAATTTTAAAAAAGAAGTGAGGTTATAACATGTCAAAGGTCATTCAAGATATACATACAGCGTTTGAGCATTTAGATGATGGCATGACAGTGCTCGCCGGTGGTTTTGGACTATGCGGGATACCAGAGCATGCTATTGAAGCAATTCGGACAAAAGGTACAAAAGGGTTAACCGTAGTGAGTAATAACTGTGGTGTTGATGATTTTGGACTAGGTCGCTTACTAGAGAAAAAACAAATAGATAAAATGGTCAGCTCATATGTTGGTGAAAATAAAATATTTGAACAACAGCTGATTAATGGTGAGTTAGATGTAGCACTTACACCACAAGGTACGTTAGCTGAAAAACTACGTGCAGGAGGTGCGGGTATTCCAGCATTTTACACCAAAACAGGTGTGGGTACTTTAATTGCTGAAGGTAAAGAAACACGTGAATTTGACGGTGAAACGTACATTATGGAACGTGCCATTACAGGTGATTTTGGTATTGTGAAAGCTCAAAAAGCAGATACATTTGGTAATTTAGTATTTGAAAAAACAGCGCGTAATTTTAATCCTTTATGTGCCATGGCAGCTAAAACTACTGTCGTTGAAGTAGAAGAAATTGTTGAATTAGGTGAAATTGATCCAGATGATGTACATCTATCAGGTGTATATGTGGATTATATCTATCTAGGCAAGCATTTTGAAAAACGTATAGAAAAACGTACAGTGAAGGAGGCATAACATGGATAAACAAACACAGCGTAAGAAGATTATTCAACGTGCAGCACAAGAAATTCAAAGTGATATGGTGATTAATTTAGGTATTGGTATGCCAACGCTTGTAGCAAATGAGCTCAATGATCATGTGGAAAATGTTTTTTTCCAATCTGAAAATGGTTTGCTTGGTATTGGTCCATATCCTACTGAAGATGAGGTTGATCCTGACTTAATTAATGCAGGTAAAGAAACGGTTACTGCTGCTAAAGGTGCATCTTATTTTGACAATGCAGAATCATTTGCCATGATACGCGGGGGGCATATTGATTTAGCAATTCTTGGAGGCATGGAAGTTTCGGAAACAGGAGATTTAGCAAACTATATGATACCAGGCAAGCTAGTAAAAGGTATGGGCGGCGCTATGGATTTAGTAGTTGGTGCTCAGAAAGTAGTCGTTATCATGGATCATATGAATAAGCACGGTGAATCTAAAATAAAAGCAAAATGTGATTTGCCATTAACTGGCGCAGGTGTTGTTAACACGTTAATTACAGATTTAGCTGTTTTTAAATTTGAAGATAAAGTTATGAAATTGGTTGAACTTCAAGAAGGTGCCACACTTGAACAAGTACAAAAGTATACAGATGCTTATTTTGAAAATTGTTTGAATCGTTAGGTGTTTTTCGAGATGTCATACGATGTATTCCTAGATAGGCATTTGTTATATTAAAAAATTAATCTTTAGCCAAGCTTAAAATTCGGTTTAAGTATGTTATTGTAACATTATAGCTTGAATTGATTACAAAGGTGCGAAGATTGATATGAAGCAAAATGCAGAACTGAAAAGTATTGTTATTGCTATTATATTTGCAGCGGCTGCAGATGTGGTTCCTGATGGAATATTTCATAAAATATTGTTGCTAATGGGCATTTTAGCATTTATTTATATGTTGATTACACATTTAAAGTTTACGTTATATCATATTAAAATAGAAGATAATCAGCAACAAACATGGTTTAGTGTGAAAATGGATTATTGGTTGCTTTTTATTAAAAATATGGTGGCCATAACGCTATTATTAGCGATATATTGTGTGTCTGTGTATGTCAATAATCATATGGCTTGGATTATCATTCCTTTACTTATCGTTGGATTTATAGGATTAATCCTATTTGAAAATAAAATGGAAAAGAAGAGTAATATTTTAGAGTCAGAAAATGTAGAAGAATAGAGGTGGCTTATGCAATTTATTGATGCACATGAACAAGCAGAATTATTAAACATGGAAGAAGTCGTTGAAGCGGTCGCAGAATCTTTACAGGCCTATTCTGAAGGGAAAACGGATACTCCTTTACGTTATGTACTTCCTTTTAATGAAGATAATCGTTATCTGGTTATGCCGGCCCTATCTGATGAATTGAAAGTTGTGGGTCTTAAAACAGTAACAGTTGCACCTAACAATACAAAGATAGGTAAAAATACTATCGTCGGATCTGTTATATTATCTGATTATGAAACCGGTGAAACATTAGCTGTATTAGAAGGTTCATACTTAACCAAAATTCGTACAGGTGCAATTTCTGGCGTAGCTACAAAATACCTTGCCCGTGAAAATGCAGAAACATTATGTGTCATAGGCACAGGTGACCAAGCACAGGGATTAATTGAAGCTGTACTAGCTGTTAGAGATATCAAGCGTATTCAACTTTATAACAGAACATATCGTAAAGCTGTGACATTTGCAGAAACAGTACAACAGCAATATCAATCTGTAGATGTGACAGTGATGGAAAATGTTGATGATGCGATAGCCAATGCCGATGTTATTGTCACAGCAACCAACGCCACACAACCTATTTTTAATAAACCATTAGATGCTGGGGTGCATGTGAATGCTGTGGGCTCTTTTAAACCAGACATGCAAGAGTTACCTTCACACGCTATAGCCAATGCCGATAAAGTAGTTGTAGAAGCATCGGAAGCGGCGTTAGAAGAAACAGGAGATTTAATTACCCCTATGGATGAAGGTTTATTTGGAGAAAAAGATTTATATGGAGAATTAGGTGAAATCGTCGGTTCTAATTTAGCTGGACGTGAAAGTGATGATGAAATTACCGTTTTTAAATCTGTAGGTGTAGCCATTGTAGATATTATTGTTGCTAATTATTTTTATCAAAAAGCACAAGAAAACAATGATGCACTTTAAGTTATATAAGGTCGACAGAGTAAAATTTTGATAGTTTATAGTAAAATTCTTAAGCGTTTCGCCATATCGCTTTATAGTATAATGTAGGTATTATTTTATCCTTTAAAGGAAACTTATGGTGGAACGCTTTTTATGATAGTTTTCTAAGTTGAACGTTTTAAACACCATTTGCACTAATAGCAGAACATATTATAACTCATTTCATTTATTGGGGGAAAAGAATTTTTGCAAAGGGCATGGTTTTATTATTCAATTATTATTAAGTTTTTACCTCAATTTCTTTTGATTTGTTCTTCAAAATTGTTAAACTTGTATTAATATATAGAAAATGTTAATTAACTAAAATTATAATTTTATTTGTGATACTATTGCGTTTTTTTATAATAAAAGTTAGTTGTATGAAGTAATATATTTTATTAAAAGCATTGACGATAAATATCTTATGACTTGAATATATAGGAGGAGAAAAAATGAAAATACTAATTACAGGTGGTGCTGGATTTATTGGCTCACATTTAGCAGAACATTTTAATAATGATAATGAGGTGTTTATATTAGACAATTTAAGCACAGGCCATCGTTCGAATGTTAAATTTATAGATGATGCACATTTCATTGAAAATGATGTGGTTAATACATCTTTTGTGACATCATTAGTAGAGCAAGAACAATTTGATATTGTTATTCATTTAGCAGCAGTAGTTAGCGTTGTAGAAACAATAAATGATCCTATAAAGTCTCAATCTGTCAATATAAATGGTACATTGAATCTCTTAGAAGCCAATCGTCAATATAACCATAATTTGAAGAAGTTTATTTTTGCTTCATCAGCAGCTGTATATGGCAATACTGAGGGGTTGCCAAAACAAGTTGAAACATTTATCGATCCGGAATCACCTTATGCTGTCGAAAAATATGCTGGGGAACAATATACAAAAATTTACAATACGCTATACAACCTACCAACAACTGCTTTAAGATTCTTTAATATTTATGGACCGAGACAAGATCCTCATTCACCATACTCTGGTGTATTATCTATTATAGATAAAAAATTTAAAAATAATGAAACATTCACATTTTTTGGGGATGGAGAACAAACAAGAGATTTTGTATACGTAAAAGACTTAGTGCAAGCGGTTTCGATCGTGATGTATAACGCAACAACGAATGGCCAAATATATAATTTAGCTACTGGTAAACAAATATCACTATTAGAAATTTTCGATAAATTCAAAATAGTTTATAATAAATCTATAGACTATCAGTTTGCTGAATCAAGAAGTGGGGACATCAAACATTCTTGTGCTGATATCAAAGGTTTAGAAGCGCTAGGATTTAAGCCACAATATGATATTGTGTCAGGTTTAACTGAATATATTAAATACTCGAATACAGATAAGATAAACTAAGAGGTGGAAGAATGATTGGTAAAACGAAAAAGTTTGTATTAAATCAAACGAAAAGAAAATTAAAATTCATTTCTGAACCATTGAAATTACAACTAAGAAGTAAGTACACAAAAAATATTATGCATTATGCAAATCTTTATAAAACGATTGAAGTAGATAACAAGCATATTTTGTATCAAGTTAGAGACGGACAAAGCATGACGGATAGTCCTTATGCGATATTTAAATATTTAATGAACCATCCGGATTATCAAAAATATATACATATTTGGGTCGTGGCATCTCAAAAAATGCAAAAAGCATTTTCTAAAAAATATAGTAAATATAAAAATGTAAAATTTATTGTAAAAGAAAGTGAAGACTATTTACATTATTTAACAAAGTGTAAATATCTTATTAATAATGCGACATTTCCAACGTATTTTACGAAAAAGCCAAATCAGATATATGTAAACACTTGGCATGGTACGCCATTAAAGGCAATGGGTTTAGATATCAATCAAAATTTATTAGAATCACAAAATACAATTCGCAATTTTTTAAGTTCTGATTATATCATTTCACCTAACCAACATACGACAGATATTTTTAAAAAAGCATTTAAATTAGACGGTTTAAACGATGAAGCAATTTTAGAAATTGGTTATCCTAGAATAGATGCTACATTAAATGCACAGTCAAAAGAAGTTATA
The DNA here is from genome assembly GCF_017891615.1 of Staphylococcus sp. GDY8P198P. Taxonomy (NCBI): domain Bacteria; kingdom Bacillati; phylum Bacillota; class Bacilli; order Caryophanales; family Staphylococcaceae; genus Staphylococcus; species Staphylococcus sp. GDY8P198P. The sequence continues at coordinate 155,908 of NZ_JAESJQ010000012.1, read as the reverse complement.
CAAAAATTAAAAAAACAAGGCATTAAATTAACAGATGCACCGATTTTACTCTTTTCACCAACGTGGCGTGGCCAAACAGTGAGTTCACCAGAAGATAATATTGAAGAAATTGAAGCGCTGATTGAAGCATTAAATAAACAAACACGTTACCAAGTATTATTAAAAGTGCATCCGTTTATTTATAAAAAAGCAGTAGGTAATAAAAAATTAAAGAAATACTTAGTAGAGGATACATTTGATACGAATGAATTACTCAGTATTGTTGATTTGCTCGTAACTGATTATTCAAGTATCTTTTTTGATTATTTAGTTACAGATAAACCTATAATTTTTTATACACCTGATTATAAAGCCTATGAAGAAGACAGAGGATTTTATCTTTCTGTGGATAGTCTCCCAGGGCCAAGTGTACACTCAATTGAAGCATTGGTAGCTACTGTCAAAGAATCACAAAATATGTTAGCGCAATATCAAGGAAACTATCAAAAATATAAACAAAAATTTGTGAATTATGATGATGGTCAAGTCACGGAAAGAGTCGTCAACCAAGTGTTTCATCACGACGCACCCAAAAAAGGTGATCAAAATAATAGAAAAGAGCGTATTTTAATATATCCGGGTGGTATGAAACCTAATGGCATAACAACATCGATTCTAAATTTATTAGAAAATGTTGATTATGATAGATATGATATTACAGTTTACCTTGGATTTAATAGAAATAAAGACGTCATAGATAATTTATATAGCTTAAATGACAATGTGAGAGTTATTTTAAGAAGAGGCCCATTGTTAGCCAACACTTCAGAATACTATCGTAATCTATTGGTTCGCAATAGAGGTATCAAATCGAAAATTGAAGAAAAAATTTATCCTGAAGCAATGTATCAACGCGAATTTAGAAAAGTGTTTGGTAATTCAGAGTTTGATGTAGTTATGGATTTTAGTGGTTATGCGATGTTTTGGTCTGAAATCTTGTTAGCAAGTAATGCTAAAAGAAAATTAATCTACTTACACAGTGATATGAAAATGGATATGGAGCGTAAAGTGAACGGTGTGAGACCACATTATGCCAATTTAAAAGGTGTAATGTCCTTGTATCCTTATTATGATAAGCTCGTAAGTGTTTCTGAAGTGACCAAGCAAGAAAATGTTAAAAAAATAGCAAATAGAAAAACAAAAGAAAAATTTAAATCATCGATGAATACAATTAATTTGGATAGAATTTATAATTTGGTGGATGAAGATAATGATATCTTTATGAAAAATGGTGAGCGTGTCATCGTTAGAGAACAGGATAAGCAAATTACAAGCGTGCCATTCCATAAAGCTGATTTTAAAGTGATGACTATGGGAAGATTATCACCTGAAAAAGGATTTGATAATTTAATTCAAGCGTTTAGCGGTGTCGTGGAAGCAAATCCTAATGCGAAATTATATATTTTAGGAGATGGTCCACTCAAAAACCAATTAAGTAAGTTAATTGACTCATTAGATTTATCAGAACATGTATTTTTAATGGGGCAAAAAAGAAACCCATTTAATATTATGAGAGACTGTGATTTATTTGTTTTACCATCTTATTACGAAGGACAATCAATGGTCTTATTAGAAGCGTTAACTGTAGGCATAGATATTTTGGCATCAGATATACCAGCCAATCAATATGTCCTTGACTATGGTAAATACGGTATGTTGAGTTTTAACGATGCTGAATCATTACAAACAAGCATACAACAGTTTATTAATAAGGAAACACCTGCTTATGCTAAATTTGATCCGGAGTTATATAATAAAGAAGCAATTGAACAATTTTATCATTTATTAGATGATTAAAATATCAAATAACTAAGGGATGAGCAATAATGCTCAAGCCCAAAATAAAGGACGCATCCATATGAAGTGGATGCGTCCTTTATATATTTAAAATCGTTCGATTTATACTGGCTTGTTAATTTGAAATGCTTTGTTTATACAGCAACTTTTGCACATTAACTATGATGTTTATAGTTATTAACAACCATAGGATGTAGCGTATTTCTTCCTACAATAATTCTTACATATGGAATAAAAGATAGTATTATCGCTAATCCAATACAAAATCCAAGTGTGAAAATAGTACTTAGAATTAAAAATAGTGTTGGGAACGTAACAAATGATGCCAACGATCTAGAAATAAAGTCTACAATAATCTGATGTGCTAAATAAATGAAAAATGATATTTCACTAATTAAAAACACAAACACTAAATTAAATCGAGTTAAAAATTTCGATATATAGACGATAAATACAAAACTGATTGCAGAAAATAAGACTAAGTCAAATCGATTAGATTCATTCAGATGTACATCTAAATAAGAAAAGTTAAATGCCATATAACATAAAGCCAATAGCCATATCAATAGCAACCAAACTAAATGACGTTTTAAAAATTGAATAACAGTGTCATAATATTTACCGAAATAGAAACCGACAACAAAGTAAAATAACCAATATAAAATAATCGTTCTACTAAATAATGGATAAAAATCCCAGAATGCAAGATAATCATTACTGTAATACATTAAATAAGAATGTCCAAAACTAATGATAAAAGTAATGACAAGTACAACTATAGGATTGGCCTTACTCAATAATTTATAAAATAAGCGATGTAATATGTAAAACTGAAAAATAACGAGTACAAACCAACCGAAAAATTTACCTTCTAAGACGATATTTAAAAAGATTTCCCAAAATGATTTATCTGAACTATCACCAAGAAATAGCCTGAAAGTGACAAATAAACCAAATAAAGCATAAGGAATTAAAATAAATTTCATACGTTTAAGTAAAAAGTTTTGCGGAATTTTATTTGAATACCGCATGCCTAATAATGTTTCCGACAAAATAATAAAACACGGTGTTGCAAATAATAAAATAACTTGTAAAAAACTAAAAAGTGATTTTTCAAATTGTGAAATATGATAATCGTTTACTAAACCGGTTAAACAATGGACGATGACTATTGCGATACAAAATATCGCCCTAGCATAGGTGAGTTCCATTTTCCTTTCCAAAATCAAAATTCCTCTCAAAATCCATTCCATAATATGATAATTAGTATTAAAAGTAAAGTTTATATGAATTTAGTTTTATAATCATTTTATATAAAGCGTGGCAACTCATAATATAGTAATTGAGTAAGATTAATAAAGAATGATATGATTACATATATTTAAAATAATCATTTAAAACCTTAAATAGTGAAAGGAATCGGTTTATGAAATCAATTTTACTTATTGGTCAATCAAATATGGCAGGACGAGGTTTTTTAGATGGTGTAAAGCCAATCATTGATGAACGTATTTTTATGCTTAGAAATGGTAGATGGCAAATGATGGAAGAACCGATACATAGTGATCGTTCTGTAGCAGGTATTGGACCAGCAGCATCGTTTGCAAAGCGATGGCTAGATGATCATCCAGATGAAACAATTGGATTAATTCCATGTGCTGATGGGGGTACTTCCATTGAAGAATGGTCGGATAAAAGCATGTTGACACGGCATGCTTTAAGTGAAGCTAGATTTGCCATGGAAACTTCTGAATTGATAGGTGTTTTATGGCATCAAGGTGAAAGTGATAGTCAAAATAATAAATATCAAACATATGAAGCAAAACTATCACATTTAATTCAATTTTTTAGGACAGAACTGGAATTACCTAAACTTCCCTTTGTCATTGGATTGTTAGGAACGTTTTTAGGAAAAGAAGGATTTGGCGCTAGTGCTACAGAGTATCAAGAAATTAATAAAATAATAAAAAATATAGCGCAGAAAGAGCATCATTGCTACTTTGTTACAGCAGAAGGCTTAACAGCAAATCCAGATGGCATTCATATAGATGGTTTCTCTCAACGATTGTTTGGAATTAGATATTATGAAGCATTTTCAAGCGCAAAGAACGTCGTAAATCGTTTAGAGAATGAGAGCGAAATTGAAAAAGATTTATATAAAAGTGAATTCACAAAAAATGAACAAATATATATGCTTGTTGCTAGGTTATCTAAAAATAAAATAACGTATCAAGATTTTATCAATGAAATGTCTCAACTGAACTAGTAATCACCTGAGAAGTCATCATTTTAAAGTATTCATTTTATTCGCTTCATTAACGCCTAAAAAAGCCTTTCAAAACGCACTTCTTTTGTGTGGATTTGAAAGGCTAGTTGTATTTTATCGTTCAAGTTCGGCTATGTTAATCTTCCATGTGTGATTTTAGTAAGTGTGTCATTCGTAGCAAATATTTTAGCATTTACATTGGGTACACCCATGGATTTAAGGCGTTCACTATGCATATTTAAATAGTTTTCGGCATTTTCGTAGCTATCAAATGCATAAATGCCACCCGCTTCTTTTTCATCAGTATTTTCTGTCCATATCTTCCATAAAAAACCTGGTTCCTCATTTATAGATTTCGCTAAATCAGCGAATTGTGTGGACATTTCTTGGCCAAAAGGGCCATCGATTGGAAAATCAACTTGTAAAATATAAATCATGATAAACCCATCCCTTTTAAATTATTTATTACGCTTACTATATCAATTTATGTTAAATCGCATAAACTTTTGGCTCAAATCGTTTTCTGATAGGTATTATCACAACTTTTTGAATGATCTTATTGGTATATCAATAAAGCATTTTCATATATAATTCCCATTATTTTGTAAAGAAAGTGTAAATTTACTTGCAAATAAAATAGAGAGGTGTATGATGAAAGTGAATAATTACACTTTGCATATAGGAGACTACAAATAAGGAGTGATTTATTATGCGTAAAGTCGGAAAGTTAATTTCAGCAACTGTCGTAGTATCTACACTGGTCGTTGGTTCTTCAGCACCATATATCTCAACGAGTAGTCCAACAGCGCAAGCAGCAGAACAAGTCCAAAAATGGGGACACGGTGAAGGTGGCGCAAGCGGTGCAAATAGTGAAAATGGTGTTCGTTCTCAAGCACAAACAACACCTTGGTATAATTACGAAGGTTATACAACATATGACCCGTCATTTACACAAGATTATAACTTCGTACGCGCTTTGAAATATGATAATGTCACGATCGATGGTTATAAAGTTGACACTGATGCCAAAAAAGAATTTGATCATTCTAAGAAAGTTTATGATACAAGCGTAGAATTTAACAGTGACAATGAAGTAGTACAACTCACTTTCTTCACGAAACCTGATTCTGTATCTAAAGCAACGTTTAAGAAAGCACATGCTTCAAATGAAATCATAGAAGATGGAAAATTAGGCAATGGAGATGGCACTTATGTAAAATACGCGACAAATAATGGTTTTTATACTGCATTCTTTGATCAAAATGATAATTTGGTAGAAATAACAATTGGTCAGTAATTAGAATGATGTTTATAAAAATAGGATACAACTAAGAGAAGCTTTGAAATGGTATGTTTTTGATTGTAGTAACATTTAATTTAAATGAAAGTGTACTCTAGGCTGGGGCATATTAAATGTCTCAGCTTATCTTGTTGTATAGCCATTAAAAAATAGTTTTCATTTAGCAAATGTATCAGCATTTTTGCTGATTATTGTTATTGAAGATATACCGTCAATTGAATTATATCTATAATTTAATGCGTATGTTTAATAAAGATAATTGTGTTTTGTTATATTTATGATTATAGTTAAACGTAAGTATAGAGCGTTTCGTTCACATATGAATAGGGGGAAAAATATGAAAAAATTATATTTAAGTGTTTTGGTTGGTCTTATTTTGTTAGCAGTCACAGGGAACGTCGCTGCGGCAAAAAGTTTTGATCAAATTGAACAAGATAATGATACAATTGTAGGGGTCTATGGCATCAATACCTCTAATGGTAAAGTGATACAGCACAGATCAGATGAACGATTTGCATTTGCATCTACATATAAAGCAATTTCAAGTGGCATATTATTACAAAATACGCCAACATCAGAACTAAATAAAAAAATAACTATTTCAAAAGATGACATTGTCGCTTATTCACCTGTTACTGAAAAATATGTCGGCAAGCAAATGACCTTAAGAGCGTTAATTAAAGCTTCTATGTTGCAAAGTGATAATACAGCAAATAATAAAATTATCGAAGAAATAGGTGGTATTAAAGGATTTCAACAAGCACTAAAACAACGCGGAGACAATATCTCAAACCCGCAAAGACTTGAACCAGACTTAAATTTATATGATCCGCAAAGTACAGCCGATACAACCACACCTAAAATGGCTGCAACAACGTTGAACCATCTTTTAGCGAGTGAGAACATGAGTAGACCCAACCTTGAGCTACTAAAACATACAATGATCCATAATGAAACTGGAGATACATTAATTAAAGCAGGTGCGTCAAAAGATGATGTTGTAGGTGATAAGAGTGGCCAGGGATTAACATATGGTAGTCGAAATGATTTAGCTTTTGTTTATCCAGAAAACCAAAGTAAGCCAATTATTCTTGCTATTTACACGAAAAAAACAGATAAAGATGCGAAACCTGATGATAAAGTGATTCAAACAGCAGCGGAAAAAGCTATTAAGTCATTGAAATAGATTCAGTCAAATGAAATATAGATTGGTACAGAGGGGTTTAACATGGAAATAAAGCAAATGAAATATTTTGTAGAAGTCGTAAAAAATGGTGGGATGACACAAGCATCCGAGCATTTATATATTGCGCAATCTACAATAAGTAAAAATATTAAAAGTATTGAAGACGAATTTAATATTACTTTATTTGATAGACGAAAAAAGCATATTATTTTAACAGATATCGGTCAGATTTTTTATGATAAATGTGTGGAAGCATTAGCGGTTCTAGATGATTTATCATTAGAAATGGGAGATGTAACAAATTTAGAAAAAGGTCATATTAGAGTAGGTATATCTGCGATTATGAATGTGAGACTTTTTACAGAAAGTTTAAATCACTTTCATAGTAAATATCCAAAAGTAACTTACGAAGTGATTGAAGGTGGCGGGAAAGCTGTAGAGTCTTATTTGAATAATGATGAAATAGACGTGGGTATTACTACGTTGCCTGTAGATAATGATATTTACCATGCCATTCCATTATATAATGAGAAATTATTGTTAGTTGTAAACAGAGATGCGATGCTTGCTAAACAAGCATCGGTCTATCTAGGCGATTTAAAAAATGAGCGCTTTATTATGTTTCATGATGATTATTATTTAAAAGATCAAATTATTGAAAGTTGTAGAAAAGTTGGCTTTTATCCAAAAACAGTTGCAAAAATGTCTCAAATTACATTTATTGAAAATATGATTCGAGATGGTATCGGTGTGAGTATATTACCAGAAAGTATCGTAGATATTTTAAATGATGACCTCATAGGTATAGAAATTTCTGGCGCAGATGTATCGTGGAATTTGGGAGTTATTTGGAAAAAAGATAGCTATATGAATTATGTAACACACGAATGGATTAAATTTTTAAAAGATACACAGTAATAGTGGTTAACAAGGTGTTCATGGTTGTGAAATATGTATTCCATAACAGAATATTATATATTCTAACTATGTATTTTAATCATATTTCAGTACGTAATATAATAGAGATATAGAGGTAGTAAGTACTGATTATTAATAGAAGAGTAAAAGTTAAAACATTTATGATAATCCCTAGCGCCAAAATATTAACTATATATGCGTTTCATAATTTAAAGCTCATAACAAATTTATCTAGAATTTAACTAATATAATAACTCTCCCCATTCATTCACTAAAATAAGGACACCCTATTCTTATTCATTATTATATTATTGAGCAATGATATTAAAAAACTAAGCTTACCTTCTAAATCAGTACAGTTAATATAAACGAACCTCTTGTCAAACATCAAACAAACATATAAACATGCCCAAGCCTTAGAAATAGGTTTGGGCATGTTTATTTTAAATGTTTTTTTGAATTTTAGGATGAAGATGATATGCGGGCGCTGTGACTTCATTTTTAATAACTTTGTCTAAAGTAGCTACAATCGTTTGAGCAATTTCAGCGGTTGGCACGCCAATCGCGTTGACAGGGTAATCTAATTTTTTAATTTGTGGTATATTGTCATATGAATATAGGGTAGGGTGATCTTGTGGTCCAAGTGCATTAATGGTGCCGACTGTAATATCATAGCTACCACAGATAACCCCTGGTGCAAGTGCATGTGCTTGTAAAAATTGTTTGACGGAAGATTCTGTTTCAATTGCATTCAAACTTGTAGAATCAATGATACGATAATCTATTTTGTGTTCGTTACAATATTGAGCAATCGCCTCTTTTTTAGCGATTTGTCGTGTATCGTTTGTATGTATATCACCAATATAATCAATATGGTCTATGCCCTGATCAACCAATGCTTTAATTGCCATAATCATCGCTTCTGAATGATTTACATTTATGATCGGATAAGGAATATCACGATTGACACCATAGGCAACGACAGGAACGTTATTATAAATTTCTGGAGATAAGTTTGTTGCATCACCTTCATCAAAAATGACGATACCATCACAGCCGAATTCAACAAATTTTTTTGAAGCGGCAGCGACATCGTCGATAGACACAAACATGACATAACCTAAATCTTTAATGGCATGATTGATTTCTGAAATAAGATGTGTCACGGCTACACGATCTACAGAAGGCCAGATTAATCCTATTGTGCCGCTTTTCTTTGAGACAAGTGCTCTAGCGGAGTGATTAGGTATATAATTCATTTCTAGAGCTTTTTGTTGAATCATATTTTTTGTTTTTGGTTTTACGAGATGAGAATTTTTAAGTGCTTTACTAACTGTGGAATAGCTGACACCACAGGCTTCAGCAACATCTTTTAAAGTTACAGCCATAAAATTTCTCCTTGAAATTGATTGATTTAAATGCAAATTAATTATACCATAGAGATAAGCATTACAATATTTTTTTGTACAAAAATAACAACGTTGTTATTTTTAAAGGTATTGTAATTGATATCATATTTGAGGGGTTGAAGACATGGATTCAATGAATACAATGAAAGAGATTCAACAAGGTAAACACATTGCTGTCATGCGCACAGAAGATGCAAAATCATTTTTAGATATTGCACATACCATTATTGACAAGGGCATTCATACGATTGAGGTAACTTTAACTACGCCGAACGCTATAGAAATTATAGCTGAACTATCAAAAAGGGAGGACGCATTGATTGGAGCAGGAACAGTATTAGATAGCATTTCTGCACGTACTGCCATTTTAAATGGTGCAAAATTTATCGTTAGCCCATCCTTTGATAAAGAAACAGCGAAAATTGCTAACTTATATGATGTGCCATATATTCCAGGCTGTATGACAGTTAAAGAAATGGTTGAGTCATTACGTTATGGTTGCAAAGTCCTTAAACTATTCCCAGCGACACAATTCACACCTAAGTCAATTAAAGATTTCAAAGGGCCATTACCACAAATTGAAATTGTGCCTACAGGTGGTGTTGGTAAAGCAAACCATAAAGAATGGTTAGATGCTGGTAGTTTTGCAGTTGGCATTGGAAGCGAAATCACAAAAATTTATCAACAAGAAGGAAAAGATGCTTTAGAAAGATATATTTCAGAAATAAAAAGCGAGGTATAACAATGACGGTCTATGGTTTTGGTGAAGTATTATTACGTTACACACCACCAAATTATGAACAGTTGAAAGATGCCAATATGTTTAAAGTTAATGTTGGTGGTGCAGAATTAAACGCACTTGTGACACTAGCACAATTTGGACACGAGACTGAAATGTTGACGGTATTACCTAATCACGCGCTTGGTCATTTAGCATTACAAAAAATGTTTCAAACACGTGTAGGTACTGCTTCAGTGAAATATAATAACGGCAGAATTGGCACATATTATATGGAAGAAAGTTTCGGATTTCGTAGTGGCAAAGTCATTTATGATCGTGAACATTCAACGTTTGCTAATCATGGTGAAGATGTAATGGAAGGAATCAATGCTCAAAGCGGTGATTTCTTTGTATTTACAGGTATTACGTTAGCTGTAAATAAAATGATTCGTCATCAAATTGTCGATGTATTAAAGAAACTAAAGCAACAAGGCGTTAAGATAGTGTTCGATATTAATTTTAGAAGTAATTTATGGTCAAAAGAAACAGCAGTACCAATAATCAAGTCTATTTTACCATTTGTCGATGTTCTATTTTTTGGAAAAAAAGATGCTACACATCTACTTGAAACGAACGATTTAGAAGATGACATTCAGACATGTGCAAAAGCAATTCAATCCAAATACGACATCGAATTGATGGCATCAAGTAATAGAAATATAGAACAAAGTACATTACAAGGTATTATGCTGACAAAAGAAAAATATATTGAAGGCCAAGCATATACTTACACCGTTTTAAACAGAATTGGTGCTGGTGATGCATTTATGGCGGGGGTATTACATGGACTGAATAAAGAATGGCAACCAGAAGATACAGTAGATTTTGCAACAAAATGTTCTGTTCTACAACATACAACAAATGAAGATGCACTAAGTGTACAAGAAAGTGATGTTTTTAATTTATCAACGCATTTTGGAGAACTGAAGCGATAAAAACTGCAATACAAGGGGATTAATCTTTATGAGGAAATTTACACTCCTTCTTGTAAGCGCATTCTTTGCGATGGGGATGGTATCGATGATGCTTACAAATGAGGAGACGATTGCTAAAACAAAGACCAAAGAAATCATGTTAGCGCATAATCAGCCAACGGAACATCCTGTTCATAAATCATTAAAAATTTTTAAAGATAGATTAGAAAAAGAATCACATGGTCAAATAAAGGTGAATATTTATCCGAATGGTCAGCTCGGTAGTGAGCGTGAAGCGATAGAAATGACACAAACGAATGCAATTCAAATGACTAAAGTTTCGGCTGGCGCACTGGAAAGTTTTTCGCCAACGTATTCATTATTTAATATGCCATATTTATTTGAGTCTGAAGATAATTATCGACACGTAATGAAACGTAAAAACGTACAAGATGCTTTCTTTAAATCGACAGACGACCAAGGATTTTTAGGTATTACTTACTATGATGCTGGTATGCGTAATATCTACACGAAAGATAAGAAGATTAAAGACAACAAAGATTTGAAAGGCTTGAAGATTCGTGTTCAACCAGGAAAAACAAGCGTAGATTTAATTAAATCGTTAGGTGGTACGCCAACACCGATGGATTATGGTGAAGTGTACACTGCAATACAATCAGGTGTTATTGATGCAGCAGAAAATAATGAAACTTCTTTAACAACGAATAACCATGGTGAAGTTGCTAAAAATTATTACTACACAGAACATGCAACCGTGCCCGATATTTTAATTATGAACAAAGAAACCTATGACAGCTTGACGAAACAACAACAAAAATGGTTAGAAGATGCTGCGGATTATTCCACAAAAAAACATGAAGTTATTTGGGATAAAGCAGTGAGCGATGCTAAAAAAACAGCGACAGAAAAAATGGGCGTGAAGTTTCATGATGTAGACAAGTCTACATTTAAAGCGACTTCTAAACCTCTTCAAGATGAATTTAAAAATAATCCTGATACGAAAGAGGATTATAAACTAATCGAGAAGGAGGAACAGCGCTATGAAAAAAGCAAAACAAATCATTGATAAATTGTTGTTAACGCTAGCTGGTATTACGCTTTTTGTAATGGTTATCTTATCGATTTATCAAGTCGCAACACGCTTTATTTTTAACACACCAAGTACGACGAGTGAAGAAATTGTTAGATTCTTGTTGATATGGTTTGGGCTATTGAGTGCTAGTTATGTCTTTGGGATTAAACAGCATATTGCCATTGTATTTATCAGAGAAAAATTACCTGAAAAAGTACAGCTATACTTGGAAAAGATTTCGGACATTATATTAATTATCGTGGCACTCGTGCTCATGATTTGGGGCGGTTTTGAAGTTGTGAAATTGACTTGGTCTCAAATCGCACCGTCAACAGGTTTATCAATGGCCGCGATGTATGGCGCATTGCCTGTTTCAGGAGTATTTATTATATTCTATGCATTTTATAATTTATTAAATACAGAGGAAATGACTGCAGTTCAAGAGCGTGATGAGCTTGAAGGCGGTGATGGCTTATGACAACGATTGCAGGATTAGTATTATTCATCACTTTCTTCATTTTTCTTATCATTGGTTTACCTATTGCATTAGCGATTATTTTAAGTTCTATTATTACGCTGTTATTGATTTTACCATTCGATGTCACTATCGTAACTGCAGCGCAGCGTATGGTAACCGGCATTGATGATTTTACGATGTTAGCGATTCCGTTATTTGTGCTAGCGGGTATCATCATGAACAACGGCGGTATTGCATTTAGATTAGTTAACTTTGCGAAGGTGCTCGTTGGCAGATTACCAGGATCATTAGCTCATACAAATATTGTTGGTAATATGCTTTTTGGTTCTATTTCTGGTTCTAGTGTAGCTGCAGCAGCTGCCATGGGTCGTATTATGGGACCTATGGAAAAAACACAAGGTTATAAAAAAGAATACTCAGCAGCAGCAAATATCGCATCAGCACCTTCAGGTTTACTTATCCCACCGAGTTCACTATTGATTGTTTATTCATTAGTCAGCGGCGGGACATCCATTGCAGCGCTATTTATCGCGGGTTATATTCCAGGAATTTTATGGGGTATTGCGTGTATGATCGTTGCTTATGTAATGGCGAAAAAACAAGGTTATAAAGTATCAGAGAAAATAAGTTGGAAAGATAGATTATTCTTAACATTGGATGCATTACCAAGTTTGTTTTTAATTGTAGTGGTTATCGGCGGTATTGTCGGAGGTATCTTTACAGCAACAGAAGGTGCAGCAGTCGCGGTTTTATATTCTGTAGTACTTTCGTTGATTTATAAAAGTTTAAAAATCAAACAATTATCCAACGTTATCAAAGAAACAGCTGAAATTAGCGGAATGATTTTATTCTTAATCACCGCTTCGGCATTATTTTCACTTGTGATGAGTTATACCGGTTTACCGGAAGCGATATCCAATGGCATTATCTCAATGACTGACAATCCAATTGCATTGTTATTATTAATCAACGTTATTTTATTAGTCATTGGTACTTTTATGGATATTACACCAGCAGTACTTATATTTACACCTATCTTTTTACCGATTTCAGAAGTATTAGGTCTTGATCCAATTCATTTTGGTATCATTATCGCGTTTAACTTATGTATTGGTAATATCACACCACCAGTTGGTAGTGCGTTGTTTGTGGGAGCAAGTGTAGGCGGTGTGCGTGTTGAATCAGTATTTAAATATTTAATTCCATATTTTGTGGCATTAATTATTTTAATGCTAATCATTACTTTTATTCCACAATTATCACTATTCCTTCCGAAATTACTAGGATTATAGAAAAGGAGCAATTATATGACTTTAATTAATGATAATTTTTTATTAAATAGTAAAACAGCAGTAAAGCTATACCAAAAGGTTAAAGATTTACCAATTTATGACTTCCATTGTCATTTAGACCCAAAAGAAATTTACGAAAATAAAAATTATGACAATATTACACAATTATGGTTAGGTGGAGATCATTATAAATGGCGTTTAATGAGAGCTTATGGCATTGAGGAAGCTTTTATTACAGGCAGTGTTGATGATTTTGATAAATTCCAAGCATTTATGCATATGTTACCGTTTGCAATTGTGAATCCAATGTATCATTGGTGTGCATTAGAATTAAAACGCTATTTTAATGAAGATACAGATTTAGATAAAGTGAATATCAGTAAATTATATAAATCACTAAATAAAAAGTTAGCAAAACCTTCACACACACCACAAAATTTAATTAAACAAAGTAATGTTAAAGTGGTATGTACGACGGATGATCCATGTGATGACTTGAAATATCATAAGTTATTAAATGAAGATAGCAACGTTACATTTAAAGTCATCCCTACGTTTAGACCAGACAGTTATGTTTTCTTAAATAATGAGTCTATCCATACAAAAATCGACCAATTAAATCAAGCGACGGATTGTGACGTTCTAGATTTAAATACTTACATTGATGCGTTAAAAGCGCGTGTACATTATTTTGATAGACAAGGTGCACGTAGTTCAGATCAAAGCTTTGAAAAGACACCGTTAGTAACAGCAACTGTTGAAAAAGCAACTGAAATTTATAATGCGCTAAAACGTGGTGAACAAGTAACAGAAACTGAACAATATGAATTAGCAGGTTATATATTAACTGAAATTAGTAAGGTTTATGAAGAATTAGGTTGGGTTGTACAATTCCACCTTGGACCAACAAGAAATAATAACTCAAGTATGTTTAAAATGACAGGACCAGATAGTGGCTTTGATAGTGTAGGCGAACAGCTAAGTGCTAAAAAATTAAATGCCTTACTAGATCATCTAGAACAAAATCATGCGTTATCAGATACGATTATTTATCCAAATAATGGTAATGACCATTTAATGGTACAAGCAACTGCAGGGAATTTTACCAATAGTAATCACAAAGTCCAACTCGGTGCTGCATGGTGGTTTAATGATACAAAAGAAGGTATGGAGCAACACTTAGTAGAGTATGCTAATGTCGGTTTATTATCTAAATTTGTAGGTATGCTTACTGATTCACGTAGCATGATTTCGTATACACGTCATGAGTACTTTAGAAGAATATTATGTAATTTCTTAGGAGATAGAATTGAAAAAGGTGAGATTCAATTATCAGAAGAAACCATCACTAAAATAGTGAAAGATATTTGTTATAACAATGCAGTAAAATTATTCAAAATAGAAGGCGTTGAGGAGGTATAACCATGGAATTATCATTTCGTTGGTATGGAGAAGATGACCCAGTAACATTAAATAATATTAGACAAATTCCAGATATGAAACAAATTGTTACAGCTATTTATGACATTCCTGTTGGAGAAGTTTGGACTAAAGAAAGAATTGCAGCATTAAAACAGTCAATTGAAGATGCGGGTTTGAAATTTGAAGTTGTAGAAAGTTTACCTGTCAGTGAGGAAATAAAGCTTGGTACAGATAAACGAGATCAACTCATTGAAAACTATAAAACTTCACTGATTAATCTCGCTGAAAATGGTGTTAAAACGGTAACTTATAACTTTATGCCGGTATTTGATTGGACACGTTCGCAATTAGATTATGATTTATCAGATGGCTCCAATACACTGATCTATAATCATGATCAAATTAAAGATATTGATCCACTAACGACGAATTTAAATCTACCAGGTTGGGATGAAAGTTACACACGTGAAGAGATGAATCAACTGATTGCATCTTATCGAGAAACATCTGATGATCAACTATGGGATAACTTAAAATACTTCTTAGATGCTGTATTACCAACTGCTATCGAACATGATGTGGATCTGGCTATACATCCGGACGATCCACCTTGGTCGATATTTGGTATACCACGTATCATTAAAAATAAAGAAAGTTACGAACGTTTATTATCCATTAGCAATGATACACATAATGGCATTTGTTTCTGTACTGGTTCATTAGGCGCATTAGCAGAAAATGATTTACCGAGCATGATTCGAACATTTGGTGATCACATTCATTTTGTACACATGAGAAATGTTAAACGTATTGGTGAATATTCATTTATAGAAACAGGCCATTTATCTAAACATGGTTCAGTAGATATGAAAGCCGTTACTGAAGCGCTGAGAGACATTGATTACAAAGGTACCATCAGACCTGACCATGGACGTATGATTTGGGGAGAAACAGGTAAAGCTGGTTATGGCTTGTTCGATAGAGCTTTAGGTGCAACTTATATTAATGGCTTAATAGAAGGAGTGAGTAAATAATGGCAACACAATTCAAAGATGTTAATGTCGTTATTACAGGTGCGACAGGTGTCATTGGTTCTACTTTTGTCAAAGCACTTGTAGAGAAAGGCGCGAATGTGGGAATACTAGGTCGTTCCGAAGACAAAATTGTGGAATTGCAAGATGAAATTGATAAAGACAGAGCGCAAACGGTAGGGTTAGTAGCAGATGTGCTAGATAAATCAGCTTTAGAGCAAGCGAAACAAACATTCAATGATAAGTTTGGCGCAATTACGATACTTATCAATGGCGCAGGTGGCAATCATCCTGATGCGACAACGAATGATGAAATGTACGACAAAGCAGGCGACAAAACGTTCTTTGATCTTACAGAAGAAGGTGTAGATAAAGTTTTTAAATTAAACTATACTGGCACATTTTTACCATCACAAGTATTCGGCAAAGATGTTGTGGCGTCTGAAACAGGAACAATTATCAATATTTCATCTATGAACGCATTTACACCGTTGACAAAAATTCCAGCGTACAGTGGTGCAAAAGCTTCAGTAAGTAACTTTACACAATGGTTAAGCACTTACTTTGCGGGACAAATTCGTGTTAATGCAATTGCACCAGGATTTTTCGAAACAAATCAAAATAAGGCATTGCTAAGAAATGAAGACGGTTCATATTCAGAACGTGCTCAAAAAATACTTTCACAAACACCAATGGATCGTTTTGGTGTACCTGAAGATATTTTAGGCACATTATACTGGTTAATGGATCACGATATGAGTGGTTTTGTCACAGGTATTGTAGTTCCAGTTGATGGTGGCTTCTCATCATATTCTGGCGTATAAATAAAATAATCAAATAAAAATCAACACTTTCATTTTTATAAGATGAAAGTGTTGATTTTTTTGTTGCATCACTAGTTGATTAAAATAGCAGTGATTCTATTCGTCATTATAAGTAATATTGTTGCGATATAATACATCTTCTAATTTTTCTAAATTGGATAGTGCATTATCTGAAGTACGTCTGCCAAGTTCCAACACTAATGCATCAATCAGCGCAATAATTGGAATGATTGAAAAATGATCCTTTCTAACAGAAAGTTTTAAAGTAATAGTTGCATATTCTAAAACTGGTGAAGAGTCATAATCTGTGATTAAAATAACACGGTTGCCTTGACGCTTTGTTTCTTTTACAGCTTGAATCACTGAATTTGTGTAGGGTTCAAAAGCGAAGACAATCAATATATCATTTTTAGTCATTTTGGTAATTTTATCAAAAATAGCATCAGTATCATTACTAAGCTGATGAATATTTAAATAAAATTCGTTTAGTAAATGCTCAAAATATAAAGCAGTCGCCCTATAAGGACGTGTACCAAGGATACATACACTCGTTGCATTTTCTATATATTCAACAGCAGTAGCAAAGTTTTCTATTAAGTCAGGTTTTAATGATTGATTTAATAAATCGACGCTTTTATCCCAAACATCAGTCAATGCAAAACCTTGTTCATGATTGATGTCACCAAAAGCATTTTTAAGAGAGAATTTAGTTTCATTTGGCAAGGCTTCATTGTAAATATCTTTACGAAAATCATTGAAATTTTCATAATCTAAAGCGTGTATGGTACGCATAACTGTAGAAATTCCCACTTCAGCTTGTTGAGACAATTCTTTAATCGTTATTAACCCTAAGTCTTCAAAATGTTTAAGTATAAAGTCGCAGAGTTTTTGCTGTTTTTTGGGTAAACTTTTTTTAACTTTTACAATTTTTGATTTTAAATCTGGATTTTGATTCATAAAAACCAAGCGCCTCGTTTCTGTTCATTCAAATAACTTTATCTATATCATAACAAAGGTTTATAGCAAATAAAAATTCTGAAAAAGAACAAAAATATTCCTTTTATAAATGTAAGGGTTTACATTTGTTCATTCAAGTGATAATATTCTATTTAATAAAAACAAGGGGGTATAAAATTGCTAAATTATAAATTTGAAAATTTAAAACCAAAAGTGCAATCATTTTTGAAAGAAGATATCCAACTTTATATTAATGGCTCTTATTGTAATGCTAATGAAGGAAAGGTATTTGAAGTTTTGGATCCTTCTACTGAAAAGGTCATAACTAATGTACATGAAGCTAATCATGTAGATATTGATTATGCAGTTGATTCAGCAAGAGCAGCTTTTGATAATGGTGAATGGACAAAAAATGGAAGCGCATACAAGAAGTAATATTATTTATGATTTTGCACAGTTGTTAAAAGCACATCGAGAAGAGTTGGCTCAACTTGAATCTATTGATAGTGGCAAACCATATGATGTTGCATTAGTGGATGATATAGATGGAACAATTCAACAATTTGAATATTATGCTGGATTTGCAACAAAAATTAGTGGTAAAACCACTCAAATTTCAAATGACTTGGTCAGTTACACGGTTCACGAACCTATTGGTGTTGTTGGACAAATTATTCCTTGGAATTTTCCATTATTAATGGCTTCCTGGAAATTAGGTGCTGCATTGGCCGTGGGTTGTACGATTGTTATAAAACCAGCGACTGAAACGCCATTATCGTTATTATATGCAGCTCAGTTATTTAAGCAGGCTGGCTTTCCTGATGGGGTAGTTAATATTGTTCCTGGCCCAGGTAAAACAGCAGGTGAGGCAATCGTTAATCATTCGAAAATAGATAAAATCGCATTTACTGGTTCTACAAATGTAGGTAAGAATGTAATGAAAAGTGCAGCAGATGAAATAAAAAATGTCACGTTAGAATTAGGCGGTAAATCTCCAGCTATTTTATTAAAAGATGCTGACTTAGATGAAGCGATTGAAGGCGCATTTAGTGGCACAATGTATAACCAAGGACAGAATTGTAGCGCTTGTACGCGTGTTTATGTGCATAGAGATATTTATGAAACTGTTTTAGAGGGATTAAAGGAAAAAGCAGCGTCAATAAAATTAGGTCCAAGTATGGATGACAGTTATGATATGGGGCCGTTGATTTCAAAGAGACAACAAGACAAAGTAATAGATTATATAGAGAAAGGAAAAAAAGAAGGTGCCAGATTAATATTTGGTGGTAATCAAGCATATGAACAGGGGTATTATGTTGAACCTACTATTTTTGCAGATGTGGAAGATGATATGACCATTGCGAGAGAAGAAATATTTGGTCCAGTCATGTCTGTCTTTGTATTTGATGATATTGATGAAGTCATTGATAGAGCTAATGATAGTCAGTATGGTTTAGCTTCAAGTGTTTGGACACAAAATATTAAACAAGGTCATTATATATCCAAAAAGTTAGAAGCTGGCACAGTATGGATTAACACAGTCGGTCTTGAAATAGAAACAATGCCTTTTGGTGGATATAAACAATCTGGTATCGGTAGAGAAATGGGCGGCGAGTATGGATTAGAAAGCTATACGTCAGTTAAAAGCGTCATGATTAATATAGATTAAAATAAAAAAAGATAAGGAGCATAATATTATGTATAAACCATATGGAATGATAGCAGCTTTACCAACACCAATGTTAGAAAATGGAGATATTGATTTTGAATCGTTTGAAAAATTAATCGAACATGTAATTGCAGGAGGAATTCACGGCGTGCTAGTAGGGGGGAGTACTGGAGAATACTCACTGATGACTTTCGAAGAGCGAAAAAAAATCATAGCATTTGTAACATCCCAAGTGAATAAAAGAGTCCAAGTAATGGCAGGAACTGGTTGTCATAGAACGCTTGATACAATTGAATTGACGAATTATGCAGAACATGTTGGTGCAGACTCAGCATTAGTCATCAATCCATATTATATGGTTACAAGTGACGAAGGGATATTAGATCATTATAAAGCTGTGGCTAAAAATGCTGACATTGGCATCGTTATTTATCATTATCCAGATGCAACAGGCGTTGAACTTTCACCTGAATTAATACATGAAATTAGTCAAATTGAAGGTGTGATCGGTATTAAAAATACTGCAGACGGTATTCATACATCTAAATTACTTAACTTAGTGAAAGATAATACAGATTTTGCTTTGTTAAATGGTTTTGAAGATCTATTTTTACCTTCATTATCAATAGGAGCAAATGGTGCAATAGGGCTTGTACATAATTTAGTTCCGGATAAAATTGCAAAACTGTATGAGTTAGTTCAAGAAAATAATGTAAAAGAAGCAGCTGAATTAAATAAGAAATTACTACCTTTATTTAACTTATTAGAAGAAGAAACTGTACCTGGAACAGTTAAAGCTGGTTTGAAAGCATTAGGTATCTCAGGAACTGCGTGCCGCTTGCCGTTACAACCAGCATCTGAATCTTTTGAAAAGAAAATGACACAATTATTGAATGAAATAAATAACTAAGTGCAAGAAAATTAGAATAAGAAGGTGCTAATATGAAAGATGTCATTATTATCGGTGGTGGATTGGCAGGATTATCAGCGGCATGGAGATTAAGTAACCACGATATACTATTATTAGAATCAGAAAATCGTGTTGGTGGACGCGTGATGTCTGAAAGACGTGGTAACTATTGGATGAATTGGGGCGGGCATGTTTATGCAGGCGAAGGATCAGCAACAGATGATTTATTAAAATCTGTAGGTGTTAAGTCATTACCAGTGCTTGGAAAACTTTCTGCTATGCATTTAAATGGAAAACTTTTGTTAGATGGACGAGTAGAATTGTACCCATTTAGAGTGCCTATGTCATGGAAATCTAGACTAGCAATGTTGACTGCAGGTGCAAAAGTAAGAGCTGCAGTGATGAAATATGCGAAGGTTGCTCAAAAGAAAGAAGTTGAAGATTATAGTGTACAACAACAACGCATTTTAGATTTTATGAATAATAAAACATTTTCGGAGTTTACAGGAAAATTACCAGTTGACGCAGATGCTATTTTTAGGCCTACAGTAAGTAGGTCAACAGGTGAACCTGAACAAATTTCAGCTGGTGCAGGCATCGGTTACTTTCATATGATTTGGAATAAAAAAGGCGGTTTATCCCAAAACATAATGGGAGGTCCATCGACATTAACGAACACAATTGCCAACCATTTAAAAAATAAAGTTGAAATCAATGCACACGTCCAAGAAATCATTCATAATCAAGACTTTGTAACAGTGAAATATCAACAAAATGGAACTGAGTTTGTAGAAACTGCAAAGTATGCCATCATAACTACACCAGCACCAATCACACGTAAAATCACAAAAAATTTAAGTGCAAAGCTAGATTATGCACTTAGCCAAATTAAATATGGCCCACATGTGAGTGCATCATTCTTAACAAATGAACAAGGTAAACAAATTTGGGATGATGTGTACGCATTTGCTACTCCCAAGAGATCATTCGATATCTTAATACACAATTCAAATGTCATTCATGCACAGCAGAAAAATCGTGAACAGGGCAGTAGCTTTATGACATTTTCACCTGCGAATAGAGGTAAAGCATTAATTGACAAATCTGAAGACGAAATATTAGAAATATACCTGAATGATTTAGAAGAGATTCTTCCTGGGTTTAGAGATTATGTCGTAGAAGCTAAGGTGAATAAATTTCCATATGGATCAGCGTATGTGTATCCTGGACGTGCTGATATACAATCAACATTAATAGAACCAGAAGGGCGTTTGTTTTTAGCAGGCGATTATTTAGGCACGTTTTATACTGAAACAGCAATTCAAACTGGGTATACTGCTGCTCAAAATATTAATAGCTTATTAGGTTTTACCAAAAATGAAGATTTGCGAGAAGTTTTGTAAGCGTTTACAAAAAACGATGTGGAGGCTATTTTATGACAAATAAATCTATGGAGGATATGCCCTTTTGTAAGTTTCACATGAAAATTTTTTCTTATGCTAGTGGCAGTTCTTTTGTTGATGGCTATAGTTTAGGAATTATAGCCATCGCACTTTCAGTAATGCAAAATGATTTTGAAATGTCTGTGACGATGATTGGTTTACTAGGTATGGGGACATTAGCAGGTATGGTCATTGGCGGGTTAGTTGGCGGTTATTTTACTGACATATTAGGACGGAAAAAAATGTTTATTATTGATATGTTGTTATTAGGTGTTTTCACCACCGCACAATTTTTTGTTGCAGATCCAATGCAGTTAGTAGTATTGAGACTGTTGATTGGTATTGCACTAGGTACAGATTATCCAATAGCTGGTTCGCTTATGAGCGAATTTGCACCCAGAAAGCATAGGGGAGCATTGTTAGGTGGCATTAATACATTTTGGTTTATTGGCTATGCTATTTCGTATCTTGTTGGTTATTTTATGCTCCCATTAGGCACAGAGAGTTGGAGATGGATGTTATTAAGCGGGGCTTTACCAATTATCTTTTTATTATTAGCTCGACTTAATATGCCAGAATCTCCACACTGGTTAACAAAACAAGGAAAAGTGTAGAAGCAGCACAAATTGTAAAAAAAATATTTGGTGACGACGTGGTTGTTTCAAATACAATTCATGAGCATAAGAAAACAAATTTGGCAGATATTTTTAAAAATGGTTATGGCAGACGTACATTTTTTGTTTCTGTATTTTGGTCATTACAAGTGATGACTACATTTGCTATTGGAACGTATATCCCTGAGATTCTTTCACAATTTGGATTCCATGAAGGCTCACAAAAATATTTAGGATCTGCTGTTATTAATATGTTTTATTTAATAGGTATTTTTCCAGCATTATACTTAGTTGAAAAGTATGGAAGAAGACCAACTTTGATATGGCCCTTCTTGATTACTGCACTAGCTTTGTTATCATTAGGTATAGTATCTGGAGGAAACGCTCCATTTCTAATTATACTTGTACTATTTATTATTTACGGTATTTTCAATACAGCTATGGGAAGCCACCAATGGATTTATCCATATGAACTATTCCCAACTTATGTACGTGGTACAGGTGGAGGATTTACTACTACTGTGAGTCGATTAGCATCTGCTTTAAGTACATTTTTCTTTCCGATGATTTTAGAAAATTATGGGTTGAGTATAACAATGTATATTTCATCAACCCTATTATTTATTGGTTTTATACTGTCAATCTATATGGCACCGGAAACGAAAGGGAAAAATTTAGAAGAGGCAGGAGCTATTTAGGTTAAATTTTAAAGTTTTTTGAGTCTAGGTATAAATGAATGGCTTTGATTTAATTGAATACGGTTGTTATGAGCTGAATGAAGTGAAAAAGTTGACTAGATAAATTGTTTATTAACCCTAGTTACTTTTGCTGGGGCGAGACAAAAGCATCTACTATGAAAGTATGATATTTGTCTCGCTCCCGTTTGTTTCGATTTTTGTATTTTTAATCTATTGGCACAACTATTATTTATTTTGAAAACCTGATAAATAGTACATAGTAACTAACTTTGAAGGGGATGTATGATAAATGAGTAAAGATAATAAGGCTGCAGTTAAGACTGCGCTCGCTTATCTTAGTTTTATAGTTGGCGCAGGATTTACAACGGGCCAAGAACTATTACAATTCTTTGTTAACCATGGAAACTATGCATATATTGCAGTAATTCTTACAGGTATTATTGTAACGTTTGCAACTAGACAAATTTCAAAAATTGGTTATCGTTTGGACGCGAATACATATGAAATTTCATTGAACCATATTTTCGGAAAATATGTCGGTAAGGTAATTGATTATTTAACAATTTTCTTTTTATTTGGTTTAACTGTGGTCATGATTGCTGGTGGAGGCTCTGCACTTTATCAAGGGTTTGGACTTCCGATGTGGACAGGTTCATTAGCGATTGTAATTTTACTTTTTATTGTACTGCAACTTAAATTTAATAAGATCATGACAATATTAAGCGTAGTTACGCCGTTTTTAGTAATCGCAGTTTTAGTGATTGCGGGCTATAACATTATCAATCCTACAATTCCATTTTCAGAGGTAGCACAATATACAAAACCATCTAAAACGTCTAGTTCCATATGGTGGTGGGATGCAATTGTTTATGGAGGATTAATTATTGGAAATAGCTTTAGTTTCCTAACCATCGTTGGTAGTGATGCTATGAGTCATAAAACAGCGCGTAGGGGAGCGTTTTACGGTGGCCTGTCATTTAGTATATTGTTATTAATTATGACGTGTGGATTAATGGCTAACATCCAAAATGCTAATAGTGTAGATATTCCTACATTATTATTGGCCAATGATATACATCCTTATATAGGTGTATTTATGTCAGCAGTAATGATTGGTGTTATTTTCAATAGCTGTATTGGTATGTTGTATCCATTTTTAAGTAGATTTACACGACCAAGTAGTAAAGGCTACGTTGCACTTTTGGCAATTTCTTTAATTGTAGCTTTTATCTTAAGTTTTATTGGCTTTGTAGATCTTGTGAACTTTGTGTTTAAAACATTTGGCTATATTGGTCTGTTTATCAGTGCTGCATTATTAATTAGATGGGTTTATAATAAATTTAGTGAAAAACGTTTAATGTAATCGCTAAAAATGTAAATAAAAGACGTATAGTAACCAATTTTGTAGACAATTGGACTATACGTCTTTTTAATTTAAGACAAGAAACTTGTAATTGCGTCAACTAGACTATAAAGGCCTAAGAATGTGACGATTAAAACAACGATAAAACCGATAATATTAAGCCAAATGTTATTGACGAAACGGCCCATTAGATTTTTCTTGTTGATGATAATAAAGATTAGTATGGCAACGATAGGTAATATAATACCATTTAAAGCTTGTGCCACTAACAATACTTCTAATGGTTCAAATCCGAGTGAGGATGTTGTAATACCAATAAGGATAATGACTGTAAATACAATCTTGTATTTTTTACTTTCCATGCCACCTTTCCATCCTAATAAGCTACTTATTGTAGCTGCCGCACCAGTAGGGGAAGCAATCGCTGATGAAAGCCCAGCTGCAAACAAACCAATGCTAATTGCAAAGGGTGCAGCATCGCCTAAAACTGGTTTAAGTGGTCCAGAAAGTTGAATAATACTTTTGACTTCATCACCTCGAATTAATGTGGCAGCGGCAATAAGAATAGCTGCCGAAATAATACCGCCAACAGTTATTGAAATAATAGTATCCCAACGCGCAAATTTGAGTTCTTTTATACCATTAAAACGTTCGTGTACCGCTGTAGAGTGGATGAAGAAATTATAAGGGACTACTGTTGTTCCAATTAATGCTATGACAGTTATAATAGAGCCATTCGGAATCGTAGGTACAAATACACCCTTTAAAATACCAAAAATATCTGGCTTAATCACAACCATAGTTGTAATAAAGATGATGCCCATGATTACCATAAGGAAAATCATTATTTTTTCCAAAAATTTATAATTACCAAATAACCCGATAAGTAAAATAATAAAGCCGATGATAGGCGCTACTAGATTTTCTGGTAAATTTAATAGATATGCTGCACCAAGTGAAGTTCCAATTAAATCGCCACTAATATAAGCAGCACAACCAATGGTTACAGCTATTAAGGTAAACCATACAATAATCAGTTTACCTACTTTATGGGCAAACAATTCTTGTATTGCTTCCCCTAAACCTTCTCTTGTTACGAGTGACAGTCGAATAATCATTTCTTGGAGTACGATGGTTGCAACAATTGAGAAAACAACAGCCCATAATAGACTATAACCAAAACCAGCGCCACCTTGTGTCATTGTTGTTACGGTTCCAGGACCAATAAATGAAGCGGTGATAATCATACCAGGACCAAGAGATTTAATAATCTTCCTTACATTTTTGACCAATGTCATCACCCCTCATTATTTCGTTTTATTTAAATAATTTACATGACCCGCAAGTACATGTAATACAGCTGTTGAAACGAAGTGTGCAGAGTTCTGGTTTGCGTCTTGCATTGGATAAACTTCTACATAATCCATACCGCATAAGCCTAACGCACCAAACTCATATATCATTGTTAATAGTTCATAAGAACTTAGTCCATTGCCATCTACAGGACCGCCTGGATTAAAGGCAAAGTCTAGTACATCACTGCAAATTGTTAAATAGACGACATCTACATCTTTACTCGCTTGAGCATAAATGTCTCTAGCATATTGTTTTAAATCTTTTGCTGCTCTAATATCATTAATCGTAAGTGTTACTGCACCAGCTTCTTGAGCATAACGGCCTGTCTCTGGTTTGTTTCTAGGACCATGAATACCTGTATGAATGATACTTTCATTACGTATACCATCTGTTTCATATAATCTCATGAATGGGGTATTACGAGCGTAAATTTCTCCTTCATAATCAGGCATGTTGTCATAATGCGCATCCAAATGTATAATGCCCACTTTTTTACCCGTTTCTGTCAGTGACTTAAGAATAGGGTAAGTGACACCATGTTCACCACCAAAACCAACTAAAAATTTCTCGCTTTCCCATAGCCTTTTAGTGAATTTTTCAATGTTTTCATAGCTTTGTTGATTATTGTGCGCAACAAATGGTACATCACCGACATCGCCCATTGTTAAATGTTCGCTAATATCAATATGGTTCAACTCTGGTAAATATTGACTATAACGTGCTGAGCAAACTCTAATTTGTTTTGGACCTAATTCAACACCAGTATAGTCACCCCAGGTACTTTCACCTTCAAAAGGTGCACCATAAACAATAACATCTGTATCTAAATTATCTGTGGATGTAAGATTTTTACCATTTAAAAAACATGGTACATTACCATAAATATTGTTTTTCATAATGTATAACCTCCCCTTTGTTGTAAATAAGTATATATTGGATAATTTTTAATTTCAAACAAATTCAGAAAATTCTATTTTTAAACCTTTTAAAAATGTAAATATATCAATAGGAAAGTATTTTAGTTTTGAAATTTGATTAAATCATGAATACTAAGGTAAAAAAATAAGCTGATTCAAATTTGAATCAGCTTTTTGCGCCATAAAATAGAAAGTAAGTATTATGCCCAGCCACGGAAACGTGTTGCTTCAGCTGTACGTTTTAGACCTACAACATAAGCTGCTAAGCGCATATCCATTTTTCTATTTTCTGCCAAATCATAAATTTTATTAAATGCTTCAACCATCTTTTCTTCAAGTTTCGTGATAATTTCTTCTTCAGACCAATAATAGCCTTGATTATTTTGAACCCATTCGAAATAAGATACCGTTACGCCACCTGCACTAGCAAGTACATCTGGTATGATTAAAACGTCACGGTGCGTTAATATTTTAGTTGCTTCTTGTGTCGTAGGGCCATTGGCTGCCTCTGCCACAATTTTAGCTTTAATTAAATGTGCGTTTGTTTCTGTAATTTGATTAGATAATGCTGCAGGAATTAAAATATCACAGTCGAGTTCAAATAATTTTTCATTAGGAAGGACTTCTTCAAACAATGGTGTTACACGACCATGTTGTTCCTTCAATGCTAGAAGGTGTTCAATATCTAGACCTTCAGGATCATATAAAGCGCCTCGACTTTCCGATATTGCGACAATTTTAGCACCTTTATCATGTAAAATTTTAGCAATGAAACTTCCGGCATTACCAAAACCTTGAATCACTACACGAGAACCTGCAATATTAATATTTCGACGTTTTGCAGCTTCTTCAATTGTGATTACAGCACCTAGCGCTGTAGCACGATTACGGCCTTGCGAACCACCTAAAGAAAGTGGTTTACCTGTAATAAACGCAAATGCATTTGAACGGTTGATTTTACTATATTCATCCATCATCCAGGACATAATTTGGGGGTTTGTATATACATCTGGTGCTGGAATATCACTGGCAGGTCCTACAAATTGCGAGATAGCTTTGACATAACCACGTGATAAACGTTCTAGTTCTAAATTACTCATTTCTCTTGGATCACATATAACGCCACCTTTACCACCACCGAAAGGTAAGTTTGTGATACCGCATTTCATTGTCATCCACATCGATAATGCTTTGACTTCTTCTACATTCACGTCAGGGTGGAAACGGATGCCACCTTTTGTTGGGCCAACAGCTTGATTGTGTTGCGCACGATATCCTTTAAACGTTTTGACAGTGCCATCATCCATGCGTACAGGAATTCGAATTTCTAAAAACCTTAAAGGTTCTTTGACAAGTTCATACATACCATCGTCAAAACCTAATTTATGTAGGGCTTCCTTCATAATTTCTTGAGTCGAAGTTACTAAGTTATTATTTTCTGTCATGTTTATCTCCTCTATCATTACTTCAATATATAAGTTACTTATATATAAATGTTATCGATAATAAGATATAAAATCAATACATAATAACTGAATTTTTATAAAAGTTAGAAAATTCAATTAATATAAAGGTGTATAATTTTTTTGTGAACAAATATTTCATTTTAAGCTTAAATAGTGATTAAATATTGCAGAGGACGCCAAGAAAACACATTACAGTGGTGAAAATCAACATTACAAAATTGGTTAATTATACTTAAATCTTAATAGATATTGAAAGGAGAATGATGTTGTAGATAGTTATATTTAATGTTACTAAAATATAAGTGCTCATGGGATAGTTAAAAGTGATTTTTAATGGTGTACGAAAATGGCTAGCCATGATTAAAGACCATATATTTATTATAATAGTTATATTTTTTTATGACACGTTACATTGTGTATTGCTCATCTATATTGGGACTATGTCATAACTAGACTTCTCTACTATAGCTATGAACAATGAAGAAACATACGTCTTAAATATTTATATTTTACATAGATTTTACCTCGCAATAGTGATATAGAATGAAATCAACATAATGCACAATGAAAATAGAAATAAATCATATAGTAAATGACTCATAAACTTTATAGTATAAATAAAATAATAGTGTAATAACACAATTTTATTTAAAATAATTTTGAGGAATAGTTGTAATTTTCAGAAATAAATAATATTATACAATCAAACATTTTTGATTTATAGTATTTTGCAACTTGAAGTTAAGGGGTATGATTTTAAGTTCTATATGTTGATTATGTTTTAAAACAAAGGAATTGGAGCAAATTTATGACAAATAAATTAAACAGAGAGTTAAGCAATAGACACATTCAACTTATTGCTATTGGTGGTGCTATTGGTACTGGCCTATTTTTAGGGGCAGGTCAGTCTATCAGTTTGACTGGACCATCGATATTACTCACTTACATTATTGTAGGTTTTGTTTTATTTTTATTTATGCGCGCGATGGGGGAAATGTTGCTTGCTAATACGAAATACAAAACATTTGCAGATATTGCTCATGATCAAATTGGGCCTTTTGCTGGTTTTGTAACAGGATGGACGTATTGGTTAACATGGATAACTTCAGGTATGGCAGAAATTACAGCTGTTGCGAAATATGTAGAATATTGGGTTCCAGATTTACCAAATTGGATTACATCATTAGCTTGTATCTTGATACTCATGACTTTTAACTTAACGAGTACTAAAATGTTTGGTGAGTTAGAATTTTGGTTTGCCATTATTAAAGTTGTAACGATATTGGCACTCATAGTTGTGGGTGTAGTGATGATTATATTTGCGATTCAAACGCCATTTGGAAAAACGAGTATATCTAATATTTATAGTAATGGTGGATTATTTACACATGGTGCTTCTGGATTCTTTATGTCATTTCAAATGGTTGTTTTCTCATTTACAGGTATAGAAATTCTAGGTATTACAGCAGGTGAAACGAGAAATCCACATAAAACGATACCTAAAGCGATCAATAGTGTACCTATTCGTATTTTACTATTTTATGTGGGTGCTTTAGCCGTTATGATGTCAATTATTCCTTGGCAAGATATAGATCCGAACAACAGTCCATTTGTCAGCTTATTTGCATTAATTGGAGTACCATTTGCAGCTGGTTTAATCAATTTTGTAGTACTTACAGCAGCATCATCGGCTTGTAATAGTGGTATTTTTGCAAATAGTAGAATACTCTTTGGACTGTCGGAAAAAGGTCAAACACACCACTTGCTAATGAAAACGAATCATAGAGGTGTACCTTCTGTCGCAATACTTGTCACTTGTGCGTTATTATCTATAACTGTACTTTTAAATTATTTTATTCCAAATGCAACACAAGTATTTTTCTACGTAACTGCAATTTCAACTATTTTGTTAGTTGTTGTATGGATGTTCATCATGCATGCTTATGCAAAATATGCGAAATCAAATCCTAACCACCACAAAGAAAGTCAGTTCAAGTTACCAGGTGGTATTCACACTGCAAGGTTTGTACAATTATTCTTTGTCTTTGTGTTGTTGATATTATTTATTGTACCTGACACAAGAATGGGTGTTGTGTTGTCGCCAATATGGTTTATCTTATTGGGACTCATCTATTTTAATTACACGAAAAAAGAAAAAGCGCTTCAATCACAATCCAAAGAAAAAGTATAATAAAAATATTTTTAGGGAATATAACCAAAGTAATGATTACTTATAGGTTATATTCCTATTTTTTTAGGAGGAGAAAAATGGCGATACAGTATGCTAAAGATCAATCAGGTATTTATCAAACAATAAATTTGAAGATCAAAAGTGATGCACATAGTATTTTTGATTATTTAAGTACCACGGAAGGGATACAGCAATGGTTTTCTCAATTGTCATTTCAAGAACGCGTAGAAGGTGGAAAAATGTTGTTTCACTTAGATGATAGTGAAGATTTAGAAATGCGTATTACACATTTTGAAGCAAATAAAAGGATTGGTTTTACATGGGATATTGGGAAAGTGAAATTTGAATTATATGAACATCAATCCTATGTAGAATTCATTTTTTATGAGTATTTACCTTTTGAATTTCCACATATTACACTAGATTTTGCTGGATGGCAATTTCAAATAGAAAGTATCAAAAATATTGCCGAAACAGGTAAGCCGTTAGAGCAACAGGATTGTGATTTTGAAGCGAAGAAAACTGAAATTGAAGCCAGTTTAGCGGTGATTTAAAGTGAAATGCATTAAAAATTTATCAAAAAATAAGGCAAGCAAACGGAAACAAATTTCGTTTGCTTGCCTTATTAGTGCGACAAAATATATTGTAACTGATCTTTTGTATTTAAAGAAATCGTTTGTATATCAATGGTTTGTTTAGGTTACATAAGCTTAACGTTAATAACTGGTATTTTTAGCTACTTTTTTTCCATGTAGAATGAAATAAAGTACTATAGATAAAATAACGAGTGCAGCCATAGTGATATATAAATTACGATAACCCATAATTGGGATAAGCACACCTAAAATAAATGGCCCTATACCAGCACCAAAATCTGCAAACATATAGAAAGTAGAAGTTGCGAGTCCAATTTTTTCTACTGGAGACTGTTGTATAGCAATCGCTTGCGCACTTGGAATGATTGTACCGTAACCGATACCAATAAAAATTGCTGAAATAAGTAATAATAAACTTGTATGTGTTGCACTTAAAAGTATGAGTCCAACCATGAAGCTAATTAATACTGGATACATTACCTTATTTTCACCGAAATGATCATAAATTTTTCCAGTAAACGGACGTGTAACAAAGGTACTTACTGCATATACAATAAAGAAGAAACTAGATGCCGTAGCAAGGTTGATTTGTTCTGTATAAACAGTTAAAAACGATAGTACACTAGAATATGCGATACCAACGAATATGATAACAAAGGATATTGGTAATGCTTCTTTTTGGATATAAGCACTAAGCCCTTTTTGCTTAGATTCATTGTCCGTTGTTGACGGTTCTGGTTTTGGTAACCCTTTGATGAATAATGAGATAACAAAAGCGAAAATAATGACTGCCAAGCTAACGATAAAAATAGATTCGAAACCAAATCTTTGATTTAATATGATACCAGTGAATGGTCCGATTGCTGAAGCGGTCGTTACACTTAATGCATAATAACCAATACCTTCACCCTTACGTTTATCTGGAATAATTCTAGATGAAATTGTACCAGTTGCAGTTGAAGATAGACCAAAAGCAATGCCATGTAATAATCTTACTATCATTAATATAAGAAGACTGTTGATTGCAAAGTATAAAGCAACAGTGATGATTGAGAAAATAATACCGTATATTAACACTTTTTTAGGTTGCAGATTATCGATAATTCTTCCCGATACTAAACGTCCAAATAACATACCGATGATGAATATACCAGCTGCTAAACCACCCATGCTTTCCGAGGCGTGGTATTTATCAATCGTAAATATAGTGACAGTGACGATTAATGTATAATGTATTAAATACATTAAAAAGTTTGTCATTGTAATGAAGATAAAATCTTTTGACCAGAGTTTATCGTACATATTTAATACCGTCCTTTAATATAAATTTTTAACCATGATTTATTATAATAGATAATATATACTAATGTATAATTAGAATTTTTTAAGTTTACATAAGCTTTACTAATGTAAGGGGGATATAATGAATTTTGAACAATTATCGTACGTAAAAAAGATTTATGAGTTAGAATCTATTGTTCATGCTTCAGAAGCTATGCATATTAGCCAATCAGCAATGAGTCAGTCCATTGCTAATTTAGAGTCAGAGTTAGGATATAAAATTTTTAATCGTTCACGCAAAGGGACATTGCCGACGGAAGTTGGAAAACGACTTATACCTTTGATTATAGATATTTTAGAAGCTCAGACGGGTTTATTATCTGAAGTAGAAGCATTGCATAGTAATATCAAAGGTTCATTGAAAATAGCTACCATACCAACTTTATTTAATAAAATTGTACCTAAAGCTTTATCAAACTTTAAAAAGGACTATGCGCATATTGACGTAGAAGTGTTTGAAAGTGATAGACAAGAGATTATAAAAATGATTGAAAATAATGAGATAGACATCGGGCTTATAGGAAAAACTGAAAATGAAACTTTTAGTCATCGTATTGTCCCACATTCATTAAATTTATCTACTGATTTTAAACTAATTGTACCTAAAAAATCTAAACTGTCTTTAAAAAGCATGGTTGAAATGGAATCGATTAAACAGTTTCCTTTTGTCTTGTATGATCGCAATTTTTATCATAATAATTTTAAAGCATTTGAAGATGAGAATGGGCCGTTAAAAATTGTGTTTAGAACGAATAACCCAAGTGTATTGATTAAAACAGTTTCTGAAGGATTGGGTGTAAGTATCGTATCGAGTTTGATGCTAGAAGATGATCCATTTATATTAAATGGTTTAATTGAGATGTTACCCATTGGCTCGCCGTTTGATTATTATATTTATTTTACAGCTTTAACAAATGTTGATCGCGTTAATGAACAAACAATTCGTACTTTTATTGAGTATTTAAAAAAATAAAGTCCCACTAACTCAATAAATTGAGAAGTGGGACTTATGCATGAGCTTGAGCGCTACGTTTTTCAATTTTAGTCATCGCTACAAGGGTGGGAGGACGAAATCTTATTATTAAAATTAGATTTCTGTCTCACTACCCCTTATTTTGTGCTTGATATCCTAGCACGGCTAACATGTTAGTTTAGATATAAATTTTATGACTGTATTTTATCGACGAATTGATAAAATTGTGTAATGTCTGACAATTGTTGGTTACATTTGATACTGTCAAAACAAATATAGTCACCTTTTTTGGTATATTGTCCATCACTAGAAGTACGAGTTTTACGCATAAATAGAGCGACATTAGATTCCTTATTACAAATTGCGCAATAACCCTTAACGGTTTGGTTAGCAATGTCACCATAAAACCCAGTTAGTAATCCTTGTTCGTCATAATAGATGATGAATTTTCTGTTTGAAGCGATATCGTTCCATCCAATATAAGTACTTTCCAAAAGAATTTCATCACTAATAAGTGGCGATTTAAGCTTTTTAATTTTACGAAAAGTTTTTTCAACTTGCTTCTTTGAAGGGTGTTCAAATGGTATGACATATGTTTGTAAAGTTGCTAATATCTTATCTACTTGAACTTTAGAAATGCGTATATTCATTAATTTTTCAATAGCTTCAATCAGCGTATCGTCTGTTTGATGAAACTGTTGATAAATGTCTTCTTTGGTTGTTTCTTTTATAGAAGTAATTGTATTTAAGTCATTTACAGATTTATAAGCATTAAGTAAATGTGCGATGCGTTCTTTGATATAGTTAAATTGATATGGATAAAGTTGTTTTTCCAATTTTTTAAATTCCTTTCACATTATAATTCTTAAAAGCAAAAGATGCTTTGTGAAAAGAAATTTTAAACAAAGCATCAAACTATAGACAGTAATTGCTTTGTATTAATAATGAAGCATTGTTATGCAACATATCATCATCTCCACGTAATGTATTTGTTTGTTTTATATCAAATTCATAAAGAAATGTCAAAAGCAATATATGATAAAGTTTTCTCGTGAATTGAGATAAAAAACTTAACAATATTCAGTTTTTGCCTACAATATCATTAAAATATAACAAATCGATTTATGTACACTCGTGGTATACAAAAAAGCGCTTTTATAGTATAATATTTATAAATACTAGGTGTTTGTCCACTACAAAAATACATTACATTTTCTGTAATAAACAAGGGAGTTTTTGATTATGAAAAAAATAATGATTACAGGTGCTTTAGGTCAAATTGGTACGGAGCTTGTAGTAAAATGTAGAGGGTTATATGGAAACGATAATGTACTTGCTACAGATATTAGAGAGCCAGAAGCAGGTTCAGCGATTGCTGATGGCCCATTTGAAATTTTAGATGTTACAGATAAAAACAGAATGACAGAAATCGTTGAGTCTTTTAAACCAGATACTTTAATGCATATGGCTGCACTATTATCTGCAACGGCTGAGAAAAATCCACAATTTGCATGGGATTTAAATATGGGTGGTCTTTTAAATGCTTTAGAAGTAGCTCGAGAATATGATTTACAGTTCTTTACACCAAGTTCAATTGGTGCATTTGGACCTTCAACACCGAAAGTAAACACACCACAAGTTACGATTCAACGACCAACTTCTATGTATGGTGTTAATAAGGTTGCTGGTGAGTTATTATGTCAATATTACTTTGATAAATTTGGTGTAGATACAAGAAGTGTTAGATTCCCTGGATTAATATCACATATTAAAGAGCCTGGTGGCGGTACAACAGATTATGCAGTAGATATCTATTTTAAAGCAGTTCGTGAAGGACAGTATACAAGCTATATTGCCAAAGATACATTTATGGATATGATGTATATGGAAGATGCGGTTGATGCAATTATCAAGCTAATGGAAGCAGACGGTGTGAAATTAATTAATCGTAATGCGTATAATTTGAGTGCAATGAGCATTGAACCAGAAATGGTCAAAGCGGCAATTCAAGAACATTACCCAGATTTTAAATTAAATTATGAAGTTGACCCAGACAGACAAGGAATTGCGGATAGTTGGCCAAATAGTATCGACACTAGTTGTGCTAGAGCAGAGTGGGACTTTAACCCTAAATATGATTTGGCTAAAATGACAGAAGTGATGCTTAAAGAAATCTCAAGAAAAGATAAAGTCAGATAATTATTTTTGCAATGATTGATGAAGCAGTGACTAACACATAATAATCTTTTTTCAAAATAAAAGCGCTAATCCATTGTGGGTTAGCGTTCTTTTGTATTTAAATTTTTACAATTTTGATTGGACATGTTTGTCTAGGATGTGAGTTACATATTTCACACCCGTAAGCCTGTCACTCCTCTTATTTACGTCAACGGTAGCACTGTGGCAATTTAATGCAATTGATAAGTTTTAACCCTAAAAATATGCCTTTTTTTCGCATTGTTCAATACATATGATCAATGAAAACTTTAAGCTTAATTTCTAATAATAAATTTGGATATATAAATGTGAATTTCTAAAGTATATCAGTAAATATGAATGTTTTTACTTTAATCAGAGCCACTTATGTACTATTTTTTTATATAATGATAAGCTTGATTTAATAAATTTAATTAGTCTAACATAAAGATATTGTTATTTTTTAAATTTTTTGAAAATTATTGAACGAAACTATTCTGATTGGTATAATTTAATGTATTACCTATTAATAGAACATTGGAGGAAACAGTCATGTCAGAAAAAATTAAATTGATACAGCGTGAAAGCCTTAAAGAAAAACCGGATCCAAGTAATTTAGGATTTGGAGAATATTTCACAGATTATATGCTCAGTTTCGATTATGATATTGATCAAGGTTGGCATGATTTGAAAATTGTGCCTTATGGACCAATTGAACTTTCTCCAGCAGCCCAAGCATTACATTATGGACAAGCAGTATTTGAAGGATTGAAAGCCTACAAACATGATGGTGAGGTAGATTTATTCCGACCATCTGAAAATTTTAAACGTATTAACAATTCTTTGGCACGTCTGGATATGCCTAAAGTTGATGAAGATACCTTGTTAGAAGGTTTAAAACAATTAGTAGATATCGAACGTGATTGGGTGCCAGAGGGGGAAGGTCAATCATTATACATAAGACCCTATGTATTTGCTACTGAAGGTATTTTAGGCGTACGACCTTCATATTCATATAAATTATTAATCATTCTATCACCTTCAGGTTCATATTACGGCGGGGACTCTTTAAATCCTACAAAAATTTATGTGGAAGATGAATATGTGCGTGCTGTCCGTGGCGGTGTTGGTCATGCAAAAGTTGCTGGTAACTATGCAGCTAGCCTTTTAGCACAAACAAATGCATCAGCACAAGGCTATGATCAAGTATTATGGTTAGATGGTGTAGAGCAGAAATATGTTGAAGAAGTCGGCAGTATGAATATCTTCTTTGTAGAAAATGGCAAAGTGGTTACACCAGAATTAAATGGTAGTATTTTACCAGGTATTACACGAAAAACAGTCATTGAATTAGCGCAAAATCTAGGCTATGAGGTAGAAGAACGTCGCGTATCTATCGATGAGCTAATTGAAGCACACCATAATGGCGCATTAACTGAAGTATTCGGTACTGGAACAGCAGCGGTTATTTCACCAGTTGGTCAATTGAAATACGGCGATACTGAAATAGTTATCAATAATAATGAAACAGGAGAAGTAACTCAAAATTTATATGATAATTATGTTGGTATTCAAAGTGGTAAACTTGATGATCCGAACGGCTGGAGAGTAGTTGTACCAAGATATTAAGTTTTTTCAAAAATCGATAACAATAGTTATTACAATAAAAGGAGCAAGTCAGAAATCTAATTTAACAAAGATTTCAGCGTCTTGCTCCTTCTTTTTTGTTTGAAAACCATCAGCATTAAGACAGCGATGTTTCAACTTATTGCCAATATTTATATAGTGGGCCATCCTTGCCATATATTGGATCTGTGTCAGGTAAACTTATGTTTTTGATGTTCTCTAAATTTTGTGGCCATTCATCAGGTTTCCCTGTACAAAAATCATAATCATTACCATTTGGGTAAGCACCAATTACTGCAAAATCATGATGACTATGAACAAGTTTATGGCCAAAACCAGCTGGTATGATAATGACATCACCCTGTTGTATATCTACATGAGGGCCAAGTTCACCGCCTAGTTGTACGGTGGCCTTTCCTGAAACAACAATAAGTACTTCATGTGTATTGCTGTGATAATGATGTGTTGGAAATATGCCACCACGCCAAGCATTTGACCAATTGTTCTTAGATAAAATATCTAGAGGGCTCTCTTTTGGCTTGATTACATTTTTATATAGCAGTAATGCATATCTGGAGTTATTGGGAATCGAATCATCGCTGTCGCAAGAAATGGTTTCTATTTGAATATTAGGATTAGGCGTCAATGTATTCACCTCTTTTGTGGTATTACTATACGTCATAACCTAAATTTTAGTTTTTTAAACGGTGTGCATAGTCAGTGTGTTAGTTGAGTTATTTGTTTTAAGAACGATTTTTATATTAAAATTAAGTAGTAAATTGAGTGATACATATTGTTTAACATAGGAGCTGTTGAAAACATGGAATGGATATTATTTGATAAAGACGGCACAATCATATATTTTGATCGCAGTTGGATGAAAATAGGGTTGCAACTCGTTGATGACTTTATGGAAACATATAAGGATTCGATTGCTGATATAGATGGAAGTTACGCGTATTTAGGTATCATAGATGGCGAAATTCAACCAGGTACGATCATGGCGTCAGGAGCATTAGATGAAATGATTGAGGCATTTTGTAAAATTGCAAATCAAGATGTAACAAATTGGGCTCAACAAAGAAGTCAAACACTTGTTGATAATAGGGTGCCAGAAAATGTTTTAGTTGAAGGCATCAGCGAAACACTAGATACGCTGAAACAAAGAGGTTACAAATTAGGTATTGTGACAAGTGATTCTAAAAAAGGGGTAGAGCAATTTTTGGAATACACACAATTCGACCATTACTTCGATATTGTAATTTCTACTGAAGCGGATGCCGTTGAAAAACCAAATCCTGAAGTGTTGAATCCGCTTTTTTATAGATATAATGTAGAACCTGAAAATGTAGCAATTATAGGTGATACTGCGAATGATATCCAAACTGGCATCAATGCTAAATTAGGGTTGAAAGTTGCAGTTTTAACTGGTGTTGGCTTAAGAGAATCTTTTGCTCAAGCGGATTATATTTTTGAAACTGCAAATAGTGTCGTCGATATATTATAATAATAGAAATGATGCACAAAATATGGGAGTGGGACAGAAATCTAATTATATTAAATAGATTTTGTCGTCCAACCCCAGCAAGGATGACTAGAATTGAAAAAATTTGATTTAAAGCGCATTTTCAGTTCAGTCATCTACTGACAATATGAAATGAGGTTGGTACGAATCCATTATGTCTCAGCCTCTTTTTGTATAAAACGTATATGGGGTGATTGAATGATTGATGGAAGATATGCAACTTATCGTGGGGAAACATATAAAGTGGTAGAAATTGTAAGTAATGAGGTATTGTTAGTTACTGAAGATGAACGAGCTACAGAGCATGGTTTTGAAGCACAAACATATCGTCACGCTGCGCATACATTATATTATAAAAATGTAGCCAGAGACGATGTTGATGAACTTTATGAATTATATCAAGAAGCGAGATATAGTGGTGCTATTTTTGATTTATATCAAGACGTAGAGGGTCAATTGTATATTGGAACTGAAGATGAAGATAAAGCAAGTACATTTGATCTCGACCAAACAGATGAATATTATTATAGTAAATATGTTGATGAAGATGAGATAGAAAAGATTATATATCGTAAACATATTGAATAAAGTCCCACTTCCCAACTTGTTGGGTTAGTGGGACTTATGCATGGGCTTTTAACTCAGGTGAATGAGTTATCTTGTTGAAGTGGGACAGAATGAATTTATTTAAAATGACTTCGTTGTCCGACCCTTTATTGTGTGCTCCAAAATTTGTTTTATAGCGTACGTATTGTTGTTTTTTAAATACTTTCAAACAGTGAAAATATTATCGTTGATCTACATTGCGATAAGTTTCAATGATGTGACGGATTTTATCAATGACAGGGTTTAAAGATTCTGGATCTGCATGTAAATCATATTCATTAATGTTCACCCTTACAACTGGACACGCATTGAATTCACTAATCCAGTCTTCATAACGTTTGAATAATTTTTGCCAATATTCTGGATCTGTTTCAATTTCCATTTGGCGACCACGTTGTTTGATACGATCAATCACTTCATCATAATCACATTCTAAATAAATAAGTACATCTGGTTTTGGGAAGTAGGGTGTCATGACCATAGCATTAAATAGTTCAGAATATGTGTTGAAGTCTTCTGGGCTCATTGTGCCTTGTTCTTCATGCATCTTAGCAAAAATATCAACATCTTCGTATATTGAGCGGTCTTGGATAAAACCACCACCGTATTCAAACATACGTTTTTGTTCTTTGAAACGCTCAGCTAAAAAATATATTTGCAAATGAAAGCTCCATCTTTCAAAATCATTATAAAATTTATCCAAATAAGGATTGTGATCTACATTTTCAAAAGAAGTTTTGAAATTTAATCTTTGTGCTAAAGCTTTCGTTAATGTTGATTTTCCAACGCCGACTGTACCAGCGATTGTTATCACAGCATCTTGAGGGATACCGTATTTATTCATCATCTTTTCCTCCAATCAATGGTTGCACTAAATTTAAAATATAATTATAATCATTTTCTTGCTTCATGAAATCTAAATCAGTCGTATCTATTCGAATCACACTTTCACCATCTGCTTTTAATGAACGATAATATGCATTATAATCACGTTTTAAATTAAGTAAGTAGTCGTCTTCTATCTGATGTTCGAAGCTACGATTGCGTAATGCGATGCGCTTTTTCAATATTTCTAAATCTGCATCTAGAAAGATAATCACATTTGGCATTTCCAAATCTTCAGTTAAAATATCGTAAATTCTAGAAAATTTATCGAATTCAGAAGGTGTTAAAGTATTATTTGCAAATATTTTATTTTTATAAATATGGTAATCACTTACGATGCCCGTATGAATTGCTTCAAGATCTTGAAATTGTTTGTAACGATTACATAAAAAGAACATTTCTGTTTGGAAACTCCATTTGGAAATGTCTTCATAAAAATCGGATAAAAAAGGATTTTCATTTACAATTTCTTTTTCTTCATAATAATTAAAAGTTTGACTAAGCTTATGTGCTAGTGAAGATTTACCGACACCAATCGGTCCTTCAACAGCAATAAATTGTTTTTTCATGTTTTTACCGCTCCAATGTTAAAATAGACAATAAATATTGTACCATATGTGAGGTGATAGACACATGTAT
Source organism: Staphylococcus sp. GDY8P198P (assembly GCF_017891615.1). Classification (NCBI taxonomy): domain Bacteria; kingdom Bacillati; phylum Bacillota; class Bacilli; order Caryophanales; family Staphylococcaceae; genus Staphylococcus; species Staphylococcus sp. GDY8P198P. The sequence continues at coordinate 115,188 of NZ_JAESJQ010000012.1, read as the reverse complement.
ACTGACCAATTTTATATGGAAATTGCGCTAGAAGAAGCACGAAAAGCTGGTGCTATTGGAGAAGTACCAATAGGCGCCATTGTCGTGAAAGATAATGAAGTCATTTCACGGGCGCACAATTTACGAGAATCCACCCAAGATCCTACTGCACACGCTGAACATATTGCGATTCAAAAGGCTGCCAAACAGCTTAATAGTTGGAGGTTAGCATCCTGCAAACTTTATGTTACTTTAGAGCCTTGTGTGATGTGTTCCGGCGCAATCGTCATGAGTCGTATTCCCGAAGTGATTTATGGGGCACAAGACTTAAAAGGTGGTTGTGCAGGTAGCTTGATGAATCTCTTGCAAGAATCGAGATTTAACCATCGCGCAAAAGTTACTACAGGCGTATTAGCAGAGGAATGTAGCCATTTATTGAAGACATTTTTTAAAGACATTAGACAAAAGAAGAAAATCATACGAACAGAGGATAATACAAATAGTGAAACTTTTGGTAAAATATGAATGTGTTACAAAATTATGGCGAATGATAAATGTGTCATTAAATAGGTGTTATTGAGATAAAGTAGAAACGAGGTAAGCCAATGATAAATTTAATTGCAACAGATATGGATGGTACGTTATTGAACGCTGCACATGAAATATCAGAAGACAATATCCAAGCTATCAAATATGCACAATCACAAGGCATCACAGTAGTAATTGCTACAGGACGTGCATTTTATGAGGCGAATGCACCAATCAACCAAACAGATTTAAAAGTGCCATATATTTGTTTGAACGGTGCAGAAGTAAGAGATGAATCATTTAATATTATGAGCACTTCAAATTTAAATAGAGAACTCATAAATCGAATTACAGAAGAATTAAATAAAGAAAATATTTTCTATCAAGTGTATACGAACTTAGGCATCTATACTGAAAATCCATTACGGGACTTAGAGATTTATATTGATATTGCGCAACGTGCTGGACAAGAAGCAGATGTGGAAAAAATAAAAAGTGGTATTCAAAAACGTATTGATAACGGTACGTTAAAAGTAGTTGATAATTATGACAAAATTCAAGATACACCTGGTGAAATTGTAATGAAAATATTAGCTTTTGATAGTGATTTAGAAAAAATTGATCGAGTTAGTGAAACATTAGCAAAATCAGAAAGTTTGGCAGTTTCTTCTTCATCACGCGGAAATATAGAAATTACGCATTCAGATGCACAAAAAGGTATTGCTTTAAACACGATTGCAGAGCGCCTAAATATTGATATGAAAAATGTTATGGCAATCGGTGATAATATGAATGATGTTTCAATGTTGGAACGCGTTGGCTATTCAGTCGCTATGGAAAATGCGGCACCAGAAGTTAAAGCAATCGCAAAATATGAAACAGATTCTAATGAACAAAGCGGTGTGGGTAAAGCGATAATGAAACTACTTAGAGAAAATAACAAATCATAGCATGAGGTGAAAGTGTAGATGAAAGGATTAATCATAATAGGGAGTGCTAAAATGGGCTCGCATACAAATGCCTTAGCCCATTATTTAAAAGGTCATTTTGAAGACCAATATTTTGAGGTAGAAATCTTTGATTTAGCAGAACATCCAATTCATCAATTGGATGTTTCTGGCGTATCTTCGCCAAGTGAAGTATATAAAAATAATTTAACATTATTACAAACTAAAGCGCGAAATGCAGATTTCTTTGTATTAGGAACACCAAACTACCATGGTTCATATTCCGGTATTTTAAAAAATGCATTAGATCATTTAACGATGGATGATTTTAAAATGAAACCAGTGGGGTTAATCGGCAACAGTGGTGGTATTGTAAGTTCTGAACCATTGTCTCATTTACGTTTGATTGTACGTTCATTACTCGGTATCGCAGTACCAACGCAGATTGCGACACATGATACAGATTATAATAAATTGGATGATGGTACTTATTATTTGGATAATGAGGAGTTTCAATTACGTTCGAGATTATTTGTAGATCAAATTATTTCGTTTGTAAAAAATAGTCCGTATGAACATTTGAAATAATGTGAAGTTATTTTTGATTAAAAGATTACAATAGAAGTTGTATCTTACGATGTACATAATCTAAAGGTTTTTGGAGCGCATATAAAATCAAACGTTAATTTGATTTTATATGCGCTCTTATGTTGTTGGTAATGAATTAAGCACTACTGTGAAGTATTGAATCAACAATTAAATGATATTGTTCAATCAGCTGTTTAATTTCTGCTAACTTGATATCATGCAAATAAATACATCTTTCATCAGTTTGATCTCGAGACTTTTTTAAAAGATTAAGTTCGATAAAATGATTGATTTGTGATGAAACAGGTGAATTTTGGACTTGTAATAACTTTTTCAATTCAATAGCATTTATTTTATTTTTATTGAGATAGAGTAATTTATCCAAAATGATTACTTCGGAAATAGTAAGATTCAAGTTTTGTTTCACCACTTTATTAATCAATCCTCTTTTTTCTTCATAAATAATAGTATTCATGTTGTCACCACACTTTTAATATTTTACTTTTATGCGTTAGATTGAAATTGTTGATAAAAATCGAATTTTAAATGTTGAATTTCTGACCGACTTTTTGTATGGGGGTGAATATCGGAAGGATGGCAACCAATAACATTGTTGAAAAGATAGCAATATTCATTTTGAGTACGAAAACCGTAACGTTGTTGTACGATATTTAAATGATCACCGTTAAGCAAATCACATACGGAAGCATGAATTTTAGATGACGTAATATATTGAGATAATTTACAGTTCATCAATGTTGAAAATTCTCTTGATAGAAAGCTATTATTTACAAAAAAATAATTAGCGATTTGTTTGCAAGTTATTTTAGTAGTTAAATGTGTGTTTACATATTGAACCACATCTTTAATTAAAGCTGTTTTATAACTGCATTGTATTTCGGAACTTTGCGAGTTATGATACTCAGAATATTGAATATTTTTAATCAAATGCTTAATGGCTTCGTTTAAGTTACTTATAGATTGATGTTGAATCGCATCAACTATATCTAAAAATTGGACGCGTCTCTCTTTTTTAATCGATATATGTTCAATAGCGTCAAAATTTAGTTTCTGAAAGTATTGATAATAGTAAAAATTATTTAGTGAAAGACAAATTAAACTACCGTTAAAAGAGATTTGTGTAATGGATTCATAGTCATGGACATGAAATACGTCACCTACTTTAAAATGGTGGAAAGTAGTGTTTTTCAAAACCATAAATTCTCCTTGTGTTATTAAAAAAACATGCAGAAAATGTGGTCTGCTTAATTGACTTATAGGGACATTGCTTCGCATGATATGTTTTTAAAGTATAATCCATTTTATTGATTTCACCACTTACATCAAAATAAAAATTAATTATAAACTACTACTGTCATTATTTTAATATGAAAATTGTATATAGAACATTAATAAAATTTAACAGTTAATATACATTATTTTATAATTAGTTGCAGATGGGGATATTTAGTGGTGGTATTTTTAAATGAACCATTAAAATTTTACTATTACAAATTTAAGTAATGAATTTGGAGAAAAATAACATTATTTAGTAACTATAGAAAGTTTAATTGTTGGGAAAATTTTTTGAAAATAAAACAAAGTTAGAATCAAAAATAATAGGCTGCTAAACTTCTATTATCATTTAGAAATTCAGTAGCCTAATTTTTGATGACTTGCTATATTGATTTGTAGCTATGCGTGCTATTTTCTATATTTTATTTTTGCAAAAGCATCATGTTGGTGAATAGATTCTTCGTTTCTGCATTCAATATCAAAGCCTTCAATCCAATCAAAATCAACTAAATCTGCTGCGATAAGGCGAATCAAATCTTCAACAAACCTCGGATTTTCATAAGCGCGTTCCGTGACACTTTTTTCATCTGGTCGTTTTAATATAGGATAAAGTATAGAACTTGCATTGGCTTCCATTGCATCTAAGATTTTTTCTTTGTAATCGTCTGTTAAAATAGCTTCGTTGTTCAAAATAGCTTTAACTGTAATGATACCGCGCTGGTTATGTGCCGAATACTCACTAATTTCCTTTGAACAAGGGCACAATGTTGTAACTGCAGCTTGTAGTGTAATTTCTTTGCGTGTAATACTTTCTTTGTCTATCGCCATACCGTATGTCACATCTGCATGACCTACTGCTTTAATATTCGTGATCGGACTGTGACGGTCAAAGAACCATTTAGCTGAAACATCAACACCAGCAGCATTTTGTTCCATGCGCTCTTGTAAGCTACGCAAAAGTCGATATAAAGAATCAAAATCTAATTCAATGCCATTATCGTAGTGTTTTTCAACACTTTCTAGAATGCGGCTCATGTTTATACCTTTTTCATCTTGATTAAGGCTAGTTGAAAAACTGAAGTTTCCAGCTGTTTGGAAACGATCTACTAATACAGGGTATACAAGATTTTTAATGCCTACTTCTTCAATTTCAAATAAGTAGTTTTTATTCGTGCTTTGCAAATCTGTCATTTCTTCTTTAACGGTTGGTTTTGTACCTTCGATTGGATCAACTGAACCAAAATGCTTCCATCGACCTTCTCGAGTTGATAAATCAAATTCTGTCATGATATTGCCTCCACTTAAGATTCAAAGTTATAAGTCCAATAAGGTTCAACTTCTAAAAAGCTTTGCGCTTCTCCAGAAACATCAGGTGTAGCAAGTTGTTTCAAGAATGGTCCCGTTTGAGATGCGTGTGCTTCAAAAGCGCGAAGTTTTACCTCTTTATAATCACTGATCTCATTTAGAATGTCAGGTTCACCTAATTTTTCAGGCGCGTCATTGCTAAATGCAACAAGTTGTAGACGGGGTCTTTCTGATGGTTTCATGCGTCCCACAGTTCTCACAACTGCTTCTGCTGTAGCTTCATGGTCTGGGTGTACTGCAAATTGAGGATAGAACGATATGATGACGGATGGGTTTAATTCATCAATTAATGATTGCACCATCTCATCCATTTCGTCGTGAGGTTCAAATTCTACAGTTTTATCACGCAATCCCATTTTGCGCAAATCAGTTATACCAATGGCTGCCATCGCAGCTTCTAATTCTTTTTCACGAATGTCCGGCAAAGATTCACGAGTGGCAAATGGTGGATTGCCTAAATTACGTCCCATTTGACCTAATGTTAAACAAGCGTATGTGACTGGTACACCATTATCTATATAACGCGCCAATGTACCTGCAGATGAGAATGATTCATCATCTGGATGTGGAAATATAACTAATACATGGCTTTCCTCTGTCATGATTTATCCTCCTTATGCTTTAAATGATTGAGTGCTTATTTCTAAAGCAGCTGCTAATTGACCTTCATAATTAAAACCAGCTAATAGAAACTCACCATGTTCATTTATTTCGTAGTGTGTTAAACCTTGAACATAGACCCAACCGCCATCTTTGAGTTTCAAACCTACGCGATATGGATCTTTATTGCCACCTTTAAGCTGTGCATGCTCAAAAGTGACTTGAATATTTCTTAAAAAAGTGCCCGCGTTAAATACACGTTGATCAAAATGTGCAGCATATGCACCATTCGTTGTCTCTACATGTAAATACACGGGTTTATCTTCATATGAAGAAAGTAATGTTTGTACTTTTTCATCTATTATTGGTTCCAAACTTTTGCCTCCTTGATTCCAAAACCCTATACTTTTATGAAATAAATTGTACTATACAAGTGTTAATAAAAATAATTAGTCTAATCTTTAGTGTAAACTGACTTTGAAACATTTTCTACCTGAAAAGTGAATTTCAACTTAGATTTATACATAAAATTTGATTATCTATTTATTTTACTAAAAACAGCGATGAAAATGTATTAGTCTGCTCATTACACCTTTAGTCATTTTATATAATATTTGCAATTTATTAAATATCTATTTTCTGTAAAAAATATCAAAAGAACATATAATAGAAGTATCATCAAATTTTGTTTATAACAAATAACAAATTCAACATATTGGGGAGGGCAATAATATGAAAGTTACAAATTTAGGTTCTAGTGAATATGCTTCATTTTATGTTGCATGTGAATTGTTTAAACAAATGAGTCAACAACCACATAGTAAGTTAGGGCTAGCTACTGGTGGGACAATGGTCGAAGTTTATGAATTTCTAGTTAGTTTACTGCAAAAGAATCAACTAGATGTATCTGAAATAGAAACATTTAACTTGGATGAATATGTCGGCTTATCAGCGACACATGAACAAAGTTATCATCGATATATGAATGATATTCTATTTAATCGTTATCCACATTTCACGAAATCTTTAATACACATTCCAGATGGAGCTGCAGATGACTTAATGGCAGAAACGAAAAGATACGAAGATTTAATCAATCAAAAAGGGCCACTGGATATACAAATATTAGGTATAGGTGAAAATGGTCATATCGGCTTTAATGAGCCAGGTACTGATATGAATAGCACAACTCAAGTTGTAGATTTAACAGCTAGTACAATCAATGCCAATAGTCGTTATTTTGACAATGAAAGTGAAGTACCTAAACAAGCTGTGTCTATGGGTTTGGCTTCAATTTTAAAAGCGAAAAGAATCATTTTGTTAGCATTTGGAGAGAAAAAGAGAGCGGCAATTGAACAATTAGCTAAGCATGAAGTAAATAAACAAGTGCCAGCTACGATATTGCTCGCACATCCAGATGTCGAAATTTACGTTGATGACGCTGCAGCACCACGCTTATAATCTCTCAGTTTAAATCATCATTGTAAGGGTAAATAGTTTATGCGTAAGTTTTTAAATAAAGTAAGTTAGGTCATGATTTCCATGCCTATCATTAAATCAAGAAGGGATGATCATTTTGGAATTACAACTAGCAATTGATTTATTAAATAAAGAGGAAGCGGCAGAACTTGCAAATAAAGTTAAAGACTATGTTGATATTGTAGAGATTGGTACACCTATTGTGATAAATGAAGGTTTACCGGCTGTACAACATTTAGATAATAATATAGATGGTGTGAAAGTACTTGCAGATTTAAAAATTATGGATGCAGCAGATTATGAAGTAAGCCAAGCTGTTAAATTTGGTGCAGATGTAGTAACAATTTTAGGTGTCGCAGAAGATGCTTCTATTAAAGCTGCAGTAGACGAAGCACATAAAAATAATAAAGAATTACTTGTAGATATGATTGCAGTACAAGACTTACAAAAACGTGCTAAAGAATTAGACGAATTAGGTGCAGATTATATCGCTGTTCATACTGGTTATGATTTACAAGCAGAAGGTGAATCTCCATTAGAAAGTTTAAGACAAGTTAAATCAGTAATTAACCAATCTAAAGTTGCTGTAATTGGTGGTATTAAACCAGATACAATTAAAGAAGTCGTAGCTGAGGAACCTGATTTAGTTGTAGTTGGCGGTGGTATTGCTAACGCGGATGATCCAGTTGAAGCAGCAAAACAATGTAGAGACGCGATTGAAGGTAGATAAGATGAGTGAAATTACAAATTATCGTTTGATTTTAGACGAGTTAGATCATACGTTATCTCATGTTAAAGATAGTGAAACACAAGCTTTTTTATCACAAGTGACTAAAGCAAATCATGTTTTTGTAGCGGGTAAAGGACGTTCTGGATTTGTAGCAAATAGTTTTGCTATGCGTTTAAATCAACTTGGAAAATTTGCTTATGTTGTTGGTGAATCAACAACACCTTCAATTACTGAAGATGATTTATTTATTGTCATTTCAGGTTCAGGTTCAACGGAACATTTGAGATTATTAGTTGAAAAAGCAAAATCTGTCGATGCAGAAGTCGTGTTATTATCAACGAATCCGAATTCGGCAATTGGTGCATTGGCTAATACGGTTATAGAACTTCCTGCAGGTACAAAATATGATGCAGAAGGATCCGCACAACCTTTAGGTAGTTTGTTTGAACAAGCAGCGCAAGTCTTTTTAGATAGTCTAGTATTAGATTTAATGAACGAACTTAAAGTCGATGAAGAAACGATGCAAAGTAATCATGCTAATTTAGAATAGTGTATTACAGTAAAATATATTGTCGTTGAGTATGTTATATGTTAAAAAATGCATCTCATTCTCATAAAAAGAGAGCTAATTCCAAATGGATTAGCTCTCTTTTTTACGGTTGAAATTTTGTGATTTTAGCCGTGCATGTTTATCAGGGCGTATGATTTACAAAATTCGAGTTGTTGTTGCTCACTTGTAAATTTCTGACTATTGTAAGCAATTTATGTCCGTTTGTCGAATAGATGATAAGTTTTAATGGAATGAAGTAGTGGTTTAAGTGGAATAAATACTGCTGGATTCTTATGAAAAGTGAATTTATACTAAAATTTTGTATCAATAGTGATGAAATTTAAAGTATATCAATGTAAATACTAACGATATTATTAATCAAAATAAAAATATTCAGTATACAAATTTGTTTAATAATAAATATATTAAATCATATTAAAAATGGGACGATTTACCACGAATCGCTCATTTTTTTGTTTTTTTAGGAATTGGAATTCAAAATTGCTCAATTTAAGTTAAAAATATGGGATGTTTATGGTATTAGAAACCAAATGTTTTCATTACATTATTTTATACTTTAAATGTTAATATATTTTGTATAAAAGTTAACAAAGGGGGCTGGAATTTGAAAATTTTAGAAGAAATAGAAAATCACGCAAAACAACAACCGCATCTAGTTGCTTTGAGCTTTGATAAACAAGATTTAACTTATAGTGAATTAATCAAAGAATTGAACATTAAAAGCGGCTTGTTTTCCAATATACCTAAACATAGTTTTGTAGGAGTGGTAACACGACATCCACAAAAGACAATGATTTTATATTTAGCATTGTTAAAAAATGAATGTGTACCGTGTATTTTCGATGATAGATGGTCGAGCGCGCAAACCTTTAAATTAGTCGAAAAATATGGTGTTCAATATCTAATAGAAGAAGATGATTTAAGTATACATAATGTGGTCAAAAAGGATAAATTCAAGAACGATGGGGATTTGCTGCATATCGCTTTTACATCTGGAACAACAGGGTTACCTAAAGCATATTATAGAGGTGCATTATCTTGGATTAAGTCTTTTTCAAAAAATGATCAATTATTTGACAGGACCATAAATACAATCGTTGCTCCAGGTCCGATGTCACATTCTTTGTCATTATATGCATGCATTTATGCTTTGTATACAGGTAGAACATTTATAGGACAGCAATATTTTGAAGCAAAGCGGTTAATGCAAACAATCCAACACCATAAAGTAAACACAGCGTGCTTTATGGTGCCAACAATGATACAAGCATGCGTTTCAACTCGAATTTTAATAGAAGGAAAGCATTATATTTTAAGTACTGGAGATAAACTTGCCTTACACGTTCGTCAACGTATTCAACAATGTTTTCCCGAAAGTGATTTGATTGAATTCTTCGGGACGTCAGAGGCTAGCTTTATTAGTTATAACTTCAATAATAGTGCGCCACCAGAATCTGTTGGTAAATTGTTTCACAACGTGCACGTAAATATTGAACAGTCAGACGAATCAGGGATAGGTTTATTAAAAATACGAAGTGATATGTCATTTAGTGGTTATGTTGATGAAGATATCTGCAAGGATAGGTGGATTGAAACAGGGGATTTTGCTTCATGTGATGCGCAGGGACATTTATTTTTACATGGTAGAAAACATGACCGCATGATTATTGGTGGACGTAATGTTTATCCTTTCGAAATTGAACAGAATGCAAAATATATTGATTTATTCAATGAAGTAGTCGTTATCAGTAAAAAACATTCTAGATTTGGAGAAATTGCCATATTACTTTATACAAGTGATCGTATAGTTAGTTATAACTATTTTAGAACGATAATGAAACATCATGTAGCGCGTTATCAAATACCATCGAAATTAGTTAAAGTAAAACATATGATCTATACCTCGAGTGGAAAAATTGCGCGAGAACGTATGAAGCAATGCTATTTAAAAGGAGAATTATAAATGAATGAAGCGGTAATTGTAGCAGCAAAACGAACTGCATTTGGTAAATATGGTGGGAAATTACGCCATTTAGAACCTGAATTATTATTACAACCATTATTCAATTATTTTAAACATAACTATGCAGCAATAGTTAGTAATATAGATGACGTAATTTTAGGTAATGTTGTAGGAAATGGTGGTAATATTGCACGTAAAGCATTTTTAGAAGCTGGATTTAATCAACAAGTGCCAGGTGTGACGATTGATCGTCAATGCGGCTCAGGGTTAGAAGCTGTAAACCAAGCTTGTCGCATGATACAAGCAGGTGCTGGATCAATATATATCGCGGGTGGTGTGGAAAGTACAAGTAGAGCACCGTGGAAAATTAAACGACCGCAATCTGTATATGATACGCATTTACCAGAATTTTATGAAAGAGCCTCGTTTGCACCTGATGACCAAGATCCATCTATGATACAAGCAGCTGAAAATGTTGCTGAAAGATATGGTATATCAAGATTTGACCAAGATGAATTCGCATGGCACAGCCATCAAAAAACGCTTGATGCTTATCAACATCATAATATTACCCAAGAAATAACGCCATTGACGATTAAGGGAGAAATATTTGAACAAGATGAAAGTATTAAAACTAAATTAACGCAACAAACGTTAGGCCGATTAAAGCCATTATTACCAAATGGAAGCATCACTGCTGGCAATTGTTGTATGAAAAATGATGGTGCTGTATTACTACTTGTCATGGAAAAATCAGTTGCTCAAGCATATGGCATACAAAGTGGATTATCATTCATTGATCAAGTAACCGTAGGTGTAGATCCTAATATACTTGGCATTGGTCCTGTGCCTGCTATTGAAAAGGTATTAGCAAAACAGCAACTGTCTTTAAATGATGTCGATGCTGTAGAGTTAAATGAAGCATTTGCATCTCAAGTTTTAGCAAGTCAACAAGCATTAAACATACCAGCAGAGAAATTAAATATTTACGGTGGCGCTATAGCTACTGGACACCCTTATGGTGCAAGTGGTGCTGCACTTGTTACAAGGTTGTTTTATATGGAGCATAAGTATAGAACAATCGCAACCATGGGTATTGGAGGAGGTATGGGCAATGCCACATTATTTGAAAGGTGGACATGAACAACAAGAAATGGTATTCCATAAAAATGATGTAGAAGCTTATAATCAATTGTTTGAACAATCGAATAGCACTGATGTTTCTCCGCTTTATTGTGCGAGTCTATGGCCTGAATTTGAATTGTTCAAACCTTTTATTTCTAGTAATTTACTATTAAAGTCAACAGAAATTGAACAATATCATCCATTAAAAATTGATGTTATATATCAAGTACAATTAACATTGATTGAACAGAAAAAAATTCGTCAATTTATTAAATATAGCTTTGAAATGAAAATAAATAAAAATAGGACTAATTGTATATATATTATGCAAACGTTTTTAGAGAAGGTGTAAAATGATACAGATATTACCCAACGATGTAGAGCAATATTTGCGTCTTGTCAAAGATGAAAATCCTTTGCATCGTCAGATTGTACCGGGACAAATGATTGTGCAACTTGCATTGATATACAATGAATTGAATTGGAAAAGTTATAAAATTAATTATGTTGAACCAGTTGATATATATGAATTTCTTCAATTTGATCTTGAAAGTAAACATAAATTAGTTGTGAAAAATAATCACAATAAAGTTAAAGTTACTATTTTGAAAAAATAGGTTGGTAATCAATGAAAATTGTCCGTAATTAGATAATGAATTTAAAAGAAAAATGAGTTTCTTCATATTTAAAATTAAATACATTTTTTGTATAAAAATTAAAAAACGAAAACTAAAAAATTTGAATCAGTTTGACATACACTCCGAACTCAGTATAATAAGTAAACATGTTAAGGGAGTGACTTAAATCGTGGATTATGAACAAGATTTTGATAAACGTAATATCAATAAGGTGAACCCTAGGACTGCGAAAAAAACTGTATTTGCAACCGGTATTGGTAATGCAATGGAATGGTTCGACTTTGGGCTTTATTCTTATTTAGCAGTTATATTAGGGCAAAACTTTTTTAGTTCGGTAGAAAATGACCAGCTGAAAACGATATTTACATTTGCAACATTTGCAATTGCATTTTTATTAAGACCAGTAGGTGGCATTATTTTTGGTATTATTGGTGATAAATTTGGAAGGAAAGTCGTTTTAACGACAACCATTATCATGATGGCATTTTCTACTTTGTTAATTGGTTTATTACCTACATACGATCAAATAGGTGTATGGGCGCCAATTTTACTATTATTAGGTAGAGTACTTCAAGGTTTTTCAACCGGTGGAGAGTATGCAGGCGCGATGGTTTATGTTGCTGAATCCTCACCAGATAAATCTAGAAATGGTCTAGGTTCAGGTTTGGAAATTGGTACATTATCAGGTTATATCGCTGCATCAGTAATCAGCGGCTTACTATTTTTCTTTTTAAATGAGGAACAAATGGCTACATGGGGATGGAGAATACCATTTATTTTGGGTCTATTCTTAGGCATATTTGGTTTTTATTTAAGAAGAAAATTAGAGGAATCACCAGTGTTTGAAAATGAAATAGCTACACAACCAAAACGAGATAACATCGGCTTTTTCACAATTGTTCGATATTATTACAAAGATATTATTGTATGTTTTGTAGCTGTAGCATTCTTTAATTGTACGAATTATATGGTGACTTCATATATGCCATCTTATTTACAACAAATAATTAAATTAGATAGCACAACGGTTTCTGTACTTATAACGATTGTCATGGCAGTAATGATTCCATTGGCATTAATGTTTGGTAGAGTTGCAGATCGTATCGGAGAGAAAAAAGTCTTTTAATAGGGCTTTGTGGTACAGCTATCTTTAGTACAGTGGCATTTGCGTTATTCCAATCAGGCTCGTTGGTTTTAATAGTTGTGGGTATATTTACGTTAGGATTTTTCTTATCTACTTATGAAGCGACGATGCCAGGTTCGTTACCAACGATGTTTTATACACATATCCGTTATAGAACATTAGCAGTAACATTCAATGTGTCAGTATCATTATTTGGTGGCACAACACCGTTAATTGCATCTACATTAGTTGCTAAAACAGGAGATCCACTTTCACCGGCTTATTACTTAGCAGCAATGAGTGTCATAGGAATTATTGTTATTTCATTGTTACATGTAAGTACAGCAGGTAAATCACTGAAAGGTTCATATCCAAATGTTCAAAGTGATGAAGAATATGAATATTATACAAAAAATCCTGATAAAGCTTTATGGTGGGCAGACGATAAACGCGTATAAACGGTATGGCATACAAATCACTATTAAAATAAAATGTATGAATACTTATCGATACTAATATTTAACAATAGTAATTTAAAAACTAGGTTATTCATTCCCTGTGAAATGGGGGAATGGGTGCCTAGTTTTTTCGTGAATTTTATTATTATAACAAGTAATTATATATGATTTACAATAGTGTTGATATTTTCATTTTCGTTAATGATCTCGTTTTTTTAGAAGAATAACACGCGAAAGCAAGAAGTCATACAATTTATTTATGTTATGTTTAAGAAGAAAAAACAAAATACATAGTTTGGAGGAAGAACGATGACAGTAGAACAATATTGGGAAAAATTTGTACAATTGTGCCCATCTTATAAGAGGAAAACATATGAAGCATGGTCGTTTGGTGTAGATGAGGATGAATTAGCAGATCTAGTGAAACAAGGTGAAAAAACGGCTACGACAAGTGGTTATGAAACTTATCAAGTAGATCGTGAACCACTACCTCAAGTGGGAGATGTGAGCGTGATTTTAAATAAAAAAGGGGAGCCACAATGTGTGATAGAAACAACACGCGTCTATCAAACACCGTTTAATGCGGTCACTGAACATCACGCTTATTTAGAAGGTGAAGGCGATAAGTCACTCGCTTACTGGCGTAAAGCACATATTGATTTCTTTGAACCTTATTATACATCTCTAGGATTGGCATTTAACGAATCGATTATTGTAGTGTGTGAAGAATTTAAAGTTTTATATAAATAAGTAAAGTGGTACATAAGTTAGGGGTGCTTCGAGTGTGCTCTCCAAGCAAACAAAGGGGACAATCTTTGCCTAACTATGTACCACTTAGGGTGAGTGTTTATAAGGGATGTGTTACACCATGTATATATAATGGGACAGTTACATATACATGGAACATATTTCTAAAGGGGAATTCTTTGTTCTGTTTCTTCTAATTTTAGTCTTGGAACTTACGTTTCTGTTTTTTCATCGATGTATTGAAGTGTGGCTAATAACTTAGATTTAAGTTATCGACATCACTTTCAAGTAGAGAGAGTAACGTATATAATTCATTCTTGCTGAAATTTTCATCGCATTTAACAGAAATCGTTTTGAATGTCTTGGTGATAATTTCATAGATTGGGTTACCATTCTCAAAAGATTGTTCGTAGATAATCATGATGTCATACCTCCTTGTCTCTCTACACTTATTATAATAATAGATATGCTAGAAAATAACATGGGCCTGTAGTATCAAATTTGAATCAGACTAATGTCTGATATATTTTGAGTTTGAAAAATTTGAAGTTATTAATTAAATATGGAGATGTTTTATTTGCTCAAAATAGACGCATAAGGTTTGAGTTAAGGATTGTTAATCAATACAATATTATATAATAAAAAAGAAATCTGAAGCATTATTCGTTATGAATATGTTTCAGATTTCTTTTTTTATGATTTATACTTCAGTTACTTCAACATCTATATGTTCAATACGATTGTAAGCACCGTGATCTACAGGACCAACGAAGTCGTTCATTTTCCAGCCATTTTTAATTGCAGATGCAACAAATGCTTTGGCAGCAATTACGGCTTCTTTTGGAGATTTACCATTTGCTAAATATGCAGTCGTTGCTGCAGCAAATGTACAACCAGCACCGTGATTATAACTTTGCTGGAACATGTCAGTAGTTAATTGGTAGAAGTTATTTCCATCATAGTATAAGTCATAAGATTTATCTTGATCTAATGCTTTACCGCCTTTAATAATAACGTGCTTAGCACCTTGTTGGTGAATAATTTCAGCTGCTTTTTTCATATCGTCTATTGATTTTAAAGTGCCGAGGTTTGCAAGTTGACCAGCTTCAAATAAATTTGGTGTTACGACTGTAGCTTTTGGTAACAAATATTCAATCATTGCATCAGTATTGCCAGGATTTAAAACTTCGTTTTCTCCTTTACATACCATTACTGGATCAACCACAAAGTAATTCGCACCTGATTCTACGTATGCTTCGCCGGCACGTTTAATAATTTCTTGTGTCCCTAGCATGCCTGTTTTCACTGCATCTGGACCGATTGATATTGCTGTTTCTAATTGTTTTTCAAATACATCGAATGGAATTGGTGTAACATCATGAGACCAAGATGCTTTATCCATTGTTACAATAGATGTTAATGCAACAATGCCGTATGTTCCTAACTCTTGGAATGTTTTTAAGTCTGCCTGCATGCCTGCACCAGCACTTGTATCTGAACCGGCAATGGTTAATGTTTTTTTCAATGCCATGAATTTTCACTCCTATATATTCTTTTGTATATATCATACCACGTTTGTCGACTATTCTAAATAATGACGTTTACAATGTAATAAGGTTACAATAATGAATAAATCATTATATCGTTTTGATTCTATTACTGATACATATTAAAATGAAATTAAATATATTCATTATAATTGTGTTTATGATTAAGCTAACACTACTAAATCTCTCAAGCGAGAAAGTAGCGCTTTATGTTACTATATTAATCGAGGTGAACGTGTATGGAATGGTCTGATGTTTTTCATAAAATAACTACGGAGCATGATTTTACTGAAATGCATAATTTTTTAGAAAATGAATATACGACAAAGGTAATCTATCCAGATAGGGAAAACATTTATCAAGCTTTTGATTTAACACCTTTTGAAAAAGTGAAAGTTGTTATCTTGGGACAAGATCCTTATCATGGACCAAATCAAGCACATGGTTTAGCATTTTCTGTGCAACCGAATGCTAAGTTTCCGCCTTCATTAAGAAATATGTATAAAGAACTTGAAGACGATATCGGTTGTGTAAGAAAATCACCACATTTACAAGATTGGGCAAGAGAAGGTGTTTTATTGTTAAATACTGTTTTGACAGTACGACAAGGAGAAGCTCATTCTCACAGAGATATAGGGTGGGAAACTTTTACTGATGAAGTGATTAAAACAGTTTCCGAAAATTTGAGTAATGTTGTATTTATTTTGTGGGGTAAACCCGCACAACAAAAAATGAAACTGATTGACACATCTAAACATCACGTTATTAAATCACCACATCCAAGTCCATTATCTGCATATCGCGGGTTCTTTGGTTCAAAACCGTATTCCTTAACAAATGCATATTTACAAAAAAATGGTATTGAACCTATAAATTGGTGTGAAAGTGGGTTATAAAATAAATGGAAAAAGAGAAAATTATTCAACTTATTGAACAAGAATTAGTTCAAGCAGATGAAGCTAAGAATGATGCAGAGTTTGAAAAGCATATTTATGCCATTCATACACTAACGTCATTAGTAAATAGTTCAAATGATAAACAGCATTTTAAAGATAATACGTATTCAGTGTCTACCTCATTCAAATCATCACAAAATGTAAAACACACTACAGCTAGTGAGAAACAAGGTATCTCTCCTGAAGAAATTCAAGCAATGGGAGGGAAAATACCTGCTTCTTCGGCAAAATATACAAATACTAATACTTCGCTAAATTCTAATAAATTAGTAACAGACGATGAAATTGGTAATGGAGATTCGATTTTTGATTTTTAATTTAAGAAAGAGAGGTTTATTTTTATGAAATTATTTATTATTCTCGGTGCTTTAAATGCTTTAATGGCTGTAGGTACTGGCGCATTTGGCGCACATGGTCTGGAAGGTAAGTTATCGGATAAATATTTATCTGTATGGGAAAAAGCAACCACTTATCAAATGTATCACGGGCTTGGGTTACTATTAATTGGAATTATAAGCGATACAACGTCAATTAATGTGAATTGGGCAGGATGGCTTTTATTCTTAGGCATTGTATTTTTCAGTGGTTCGCTTTATATCTTAGCATTAACACAAATTCGTATACTTGGTGCAATTACACCAATCGGAGGTATTTTATTTATTATAGGTTGGTTAATGTTAGTGATTGGTACGATTAAATTATAATTTTATAATTGTTATAGAATTCATCTTATGGGTATAATACATCTCATGAGGTGAATTTTATTTATGGGAAAAAATGATAGGAAAGTAGATAGAGGAGATTTAAAACAAAACTTATCTGAGAAATTTGTTTGGGCAATTGCCTATGGTTCGTGTATCGGTTGGGGCGCATTTATTTTACCAGGTGATTGGATTGGTCAATCTGGACCTATTCCAGCAGCTATTGGTATTGTAATTGGCGCATTGTTAATGATTTTAATTGCGGTAAGCTACGGCGCGCTTGTTGAACGGTTCCCAGTTTCTGGCGGGGCTTTCGCGTTTAGCTTTTTAGGTTTTGGCAGATACGTAAGTTTTTTCTCATCTTGGTTTTTAACTTTTGGTTATATATGTGTAGTGGCTTTAAACGCAACTGCATTTAGTTTATTAATTAAATTTTTATTACCTGATGTTTTAGAAACAGGTAAACTATATACCATCGCAGGATGGGATGTTTATATTACTGAAATATTAATTGCATCATTGTTATTGATTGTATTTATGTTTATAGCTATTAAAGGTACGAGTGTTTCAGGCTCGCTACAATTTTATTTCTGTGTGGCAATGGTCATTACAATCTTATTGCTATTTTTCGGTTCGTTCTTTGGTAGTAATTTCTCATTAGAAAATTTACAACCATTAGCGAACAAAGAAAAAGGTTGGCTTACATCAATTGTAATGATAGTTGCAGTAGCACCGTGGGCTTATGTAGGTTTTGACAACATTCCACAAACTGCAGAAGAATTTGATTTTGCTCCAAATAAAACGTTTAAACTTATTGTATATAGTTTATTAGCAGCAGCATTTACGTATGTGCTAATGATTTTGTATACAGGTTGGCTAAGCAGTTCAGAGACTGATTTAAACGGTCAATTATGGTTAACAGGTGCTGTTACAAGTGGTGCATTTGGATATATAGGTTTGGCAATTTTAGCGATTGCTATTATCATGGGCATATTTACTGGTTTAAACGGATTTTTAATGAGTTCAAGTCGTCTATTGTTCTCAATGGGACGCTCAGGTATTATGCCTTCAGTATTTAGTAAATTGCACAATAAATATAAAACACCGTATGTAGCAATCATATTCCTTGTAGCTATCACATTGATTGCACCTTGGTTAGGTCGTACGGCATTGACATGGATTGTTGATATGTCATCTACGGGTGTTTCGATAGCATACTTTATTACATGTTTATCAGCAGCTCGTTTATTTAGTTATGACAAAACAAGTAACACATACGGTCCGGTATATAAAACATTTGCGATTATAGGTACAATAGTATCGTTTGTTTTCTTATTACTATTATTAATTCCTGCTTCACCAGCTGGATTATCAACGCCATCATATATTGCATTGTTTGGTTGGTTAATTATAGGATTAGTCTTTTTCGTAATTCGTTATCCTAAATTAAAACAAATGGATAATGATAAATTAAGTAAATTGATATTAAATCGTTCGGAAGATGAAGTCGTGAACCTTATTAATGAAAATAAAGTGCCGAACGAAACGCATAAATAGATGACAGTCGTTAATTATTTATGAGATAAACATATAAATAATTAGATATGGAATTCTTACAATATTTTGAGTATGAAAAAACTCCTATCAATAGCAACGGATTTTAACTGCATATTGATAGGAGTTTTTAAAATAAAATTATCATGTCTTATACAAAAAATCTGAGGTCTTTAATGAGCCTCAGATTTTTTATGTTCAATTATTAAATGTGCTTTTTGCTAAATTTTGTACCGGAAACGATGAGTTTAGATATTTGATCAGCAAATAATAAACCTAAAGCGATTGCGCCTGCAATTAGCGTTACTTCTAGCATCGTGTTAATCGCTTTACTAAAGTCTAACAAAATAAGATTTTTCGTAGCGTCAAAGGCTAAACCTCCAGGTACCAAAGGTATAATACCTGGCACCATAAATAGAATAACTGGTTCTTTTTTAAAGCGAGCCATTATATGACTAAGTAAACCCAATGCTAAACTTCCAAAGAAGCTTGAATAAATGGTGTGAAGTTGGAAACCATCATAAAATAATGTATAGACCATCCAACCACACGCACCAACAATTCCAACAGCATTATATAAATATTTTGGAACATCAAATATAATACCGAAGAATAGTGAAGCGGTATAACTAAATATTAAATTTAAAATCCAAAACATAAGCATTGCTCCTAAGAAATAATAAGTATTGTACCGACACCTGCCCCGATGCCAAAGGCAGTTACTAATGCTTCTAATGATTTAGTTGTAAACATTAACATGTGGCCACTGAATAAATCTTGAATAGCATTCGTGATTAAAACACCTGGTACAATTGGCATCACTGCTGAAATAATAATTGTGGAAATAGAACCACCCTGTATAAGCGTATTGCCCAATACTGCCACTGCACCAATAACGAGTGCACCCATAAATTCAGGAATAAATTTAGTGTGTAAATTTCTATTTAAAAGTTCTACAACGAGATAACCTAAAGCGCCTGCAACGAGTGCAGTGAATACATCAACTAAGTAACCACCTTGTAAATATAGAAAACTAATAGAGATAATCGCAGCGGCAATAAATTTAAAAAATAGATCGTGATTAATGCTTTGTTCATGATATATTTTTTGTAATTCTTGATATGCATCTTCAACTGAGAGCGTGCCATCAGAAAGTTGTCTAGAAACACGGTTGGTTCTTGATATACGATGTAGATTGGTGTCTCTTGTTCTTATTCTATAAATTCTTGGATAAGATTCATTATGTAACATAAAATTAATGACTGTATTCGTAACAAAACTATTACTTTCTGTATAACCTAATGTGAAAGCAATACGAGTCATTGTATCTTCTACACGAGACCCTTCTGCCCCAGATTCAAGTAAAATTCTGCCAGCTAGAATTATGACATCTTTTGCTATTTTTTCTTCATAATTTTCTGAGTATTGAACATTTATTGTCATCTAATCACCAATTATATTTTATTTAACTAAACCATTCGTAACTGTATTTTCATGGGATATATTTAGTAAGTTAATATTTTTTATTGTAACATTTTATTCAAATAATATGTTGGGTAAAAAAAAGGATATTGTATTTTAAAAAATTGAGTTTTATACAACTTTAGTAATGCAAATATGTTTCAAATATTTCAAATAGGTTAAAATAGTATTAGTTGACTGTTACAAAATATTGAGTAGCGACAATGTTTAACAGTTAACCCTTAAATTAAGTAGTGATTAAAGTTCTCCCAAACACACTACATTCAGACAGGCACACTTGGAATAAAACAAGTGTGCCTTTTAGTCGCTCTTCTTTCTACGAAGTAGAAAGTTAGAGCGACTTATGCATGCGAAGCGCAGGCGAACCAAGCGAAACGAAGTAGAAAGTTAGAGCGACTTATGCATGCGAAGCGCAGGCGAACCAAGTGAAACGAAGTAGAAAGTTAGAGCGACTGATGCATGCGTATTATCGGAACATTTGTCTTCAGAAGCTCATTTTTCAAATTTAAACGTAGTTATTGAATTATATAGCTATTGTAATTGTATTAAACATGAAAAACAAAATTGCTGTATGATTGGAAAACTTAGATTTGAGGCACAATGCTACTTATATATGGATGAAAAATAAAAAATGATATATATAAACACCCCTCCATTTTAAATGAAGGGGTGTGAGGAAAGAATATAACGATATTTATATTTCAAAAAGTGTTGGTAAACTATCTTTTGTAATAATGTTACCTACATAGAAACTACCAAAATCACCGTAACGTGCTGTCGTTTCGTCAAATCTCATTTCAGAAACAATTTTTTTGAATTGAAGTGGATCATCTGCAAATAGAGTAACACCCCATTCGAAATCATCAAAGCCCATAGAACCTGTGATAAATTGTTTGATTTTACCAGCATATTGACGACCGATTTTACCGTGATTGTACATAAGTTCTTGTCGGTCTTCTAGTGATAACATGTACCAGTTATAAGTTTCATTACGACGTTTGTCCATAGGATAGAAACAAATATATTCGGATTGTGGTAATTCTGGGTACAATCTTGGTTTGATATGTGGATTTTCGTAAGGATCTTCGTCGGATTTTCCTGCTAAATAATTGCCTAATTCAATAATAGAAACAAATGAATATGTCGGAATTAAAAAGTCTGTGATTCTCAATTTATTGAATTCATTTTCAAAAGCATTTAAATCTTTTAATTCAGGACGCAATGCCCATAAAAGAATATCTGCTTTTTGACCAGTGATATTATAAAATGCATGATCGCCTACATGGTTAGTACGCGCTTCTTCGTGTTTATCTAAAAATGCTTGTAACTCTTCAACTAACGTTTG
Organism: Staphylococcus sp. GDY8P198P; assembly: GCF_017891615.1. Classification (NCBI taxonomy): domain Bacteria; kingdom Bacillati; phylum Bacillota; class Bacilli; order Caryophanales; family Staphylococcaceae; genus Staphylococcus; species Staphylococcus sp. GDY8P198P. The sequence goes on along the minus strand of NZ_JAESJQ010000012.1, from coordinate 93,466 downwards.
ACGTTCGTTTTCTGGGACTAGACGTAAACTAGCCCAATCTATAGCATATAATAAATGTAAACTATACCAACCATCTAAAGTTTCTGGCGCTTGTGGCATATTGAATCGCTCCTTTATGAAATAATTCTATATCTACACTGAAAATTCTATCATAAAGGTAACTATAAAACATAAGTAAATGATTACAAATTGGTGACATGGAATTCTATAAAAAAATGACGTATAATAGTAATGGAAAAAATAATAGTATTAAAAATTTGAGGAGGCCCATATGTCTTTATTAGATGTATTACAAGAGAAATTGTCAGGAAAAAATGTGAAAATTGTTTTACCTGAAGGAGAAGATGAACGCGTATTAACTGCGGCAACACAATTACAAAGTACGGATTATGTAACACCGGTATTATTAGGTAATGAAACAAATGTTAATGCGTTAGCTAAAGACAAAGGTTTAGATATTTCGAACTTAGAAATTATCGATCCTGAAACGAGTGAGTTGAAACAAGAGTTAGTGACAGCTTTTGTTGAACGTCGTAAAGGGAAAGCAACTGAAGCCCAAGCTCAAGAAATGTTAAAAGACGTAAATTACTTTGGTACGATGCTAGTATATATTGGTAAGGCTGAAGGTTTAGTAAGTGGTGCTGCACATTCTACAGGTGATACAGTTCGTCCGGCACTACAAATTATTAAAACAAAACCAGGTGTAACTAAAACATCAGGTATATTCTTTATGATTAAAGGTGAAGAACAATATATCTTTGGTGATTGTGCAATTAACCCTACATTAGAAGCACAAGATTTAGCTGAGATTGCAGTAGAAAGTGCAAAATCTGCACAAAGTTTTGGCATGTCACCACGTGTAGCAATGTTAAGTTTCTCAACAAAAGGTTCTGCAAAATCAGATGATGTTGAAAAAGTTTCGAACGCTGTAGCGTTAGCACAAGAAAAAGTTGAAACTGATCAACTTAAAGATGTAGTTATTGATGGAGAATTCCAATTTGATGCTGCAATTGTACCGGAAGTTGCTAAGAAAAAGGCACCAGATGCACAAATTCAAGGCGATGCAAATGTATTTATTTTCCCAAGTTTAGAAGCAGGTAATATTGGATACAAAATTGCGCAACGTCTTGGTGGTTATGATGCAGTAGGCCCAGTATTACAAGGTCTTAATTCACCAGTAAATGATTTATCTCGTGGTTGCTCAATAGAAGACGTGTATAATTTATCAATCATCACTGCTGCGCAAACATTACAATAATGGATCTAGCAAGTAAGTATTTTAATAGTGCCACTTGGCGTTATGTAGACCATTCTTCTGGATTAGCACCGATGCAGTCATTTGCATTTGATGATACTTTGTCAGAAAGTGTCGGAAAAGACTTATCAAGTAGTGTGGTACGTACTTGGATACACCAACATACAATCATTTTGGGTATCCATGACTCAAGGTTACCGCATTTGCAAGATGGTATTCGCTATTTAACCGAAGAACGAGGGTATAATGCGATTGTGAGAAACTCAGGTGGTCTAGGTGTCGTACTAGACCAAGGTGTACTCAATATATCACTTATTTTTAAAGGCAAACATGACATTACGATTGATGAAGCATTTTCAGTCATGTACTTATTAGTGGCAAAAATGTTTGAAGATGATGATGTTGAAATTGAGACCTATGAGATTGAACAATCATATTGTCCAGGGAAATTTGATTTAAGTATTAACGGGAAGAAATTTGCCGGTATTTCACAAAGACGTGTTCGAGGTGGCATAGCTGTCCAAGTATATCTATGCGTTGAAGGAGATGGCAGTGAACGTGCTGCATTAATGAGAGCATTTTATGAACGCGCATTACAAGGTGAAAGTACTAAATTTGAATACCCTGATATTGATCCTCAATGTATGGCGTCTTTATCGCAATTATTAGGCAGAACGATAACAGTTCAAGACGTGATGTTCCAGTTGTTATATGCGTTAAAAGATTTAGGCGCTAATTTGACAATGGATGATATTACGGATGATGAGTGGCAGCGATATGAAGGTTATTTTGACAAGATGATTGAACGCAATGCTAAAGTTAATCAAAAAATGGACGAATGAGACAAAGACTAGAAACGATACATTGTATTCGTTTTTAGTCTTTTTATTTATAATTACATAATGGAAGATATTACTATTATTTGTTGAATTATAGTAATTAAATAAGTAATATAGTGAAAGTATACGTTAAAAATCAAAAATAAATTAATAAAATAAAGTGAAGTTTTTGAATAATAGTTCATCGCGTTTTATAATAAAAAAGTATTGTTTATAATTAGTAGCAGGTATTAACTTTTTGCTCATTTTGTTCAATTTTGATACAAATTTTAAAAAAACTATGGCTCGAGTCGTATGTCAATATATGAAATTTGTGAGATAATATAATTTGATTTGTGTAAAATTGATTGAGTTGTGTAAAAAATGCACGTAATTTCTTCTTGATTAAAAATGAAAAGATATGAATACGCTAGCTAAATACTATTAAACACAGAATTTCCTGGGAAATGTTAAGATAACTAGGAATGAAATTAAGATTAACAAAAAAATCGCGGTGCAAAGCATATATTATTTAAATTTAAAGAAAATACTAAAGGTGATTGAAAATATGGCACAACAAGGTTATGGGGAAGCGAATGGCAAGGTGATTTTAATAGGTGAGCACGCGGTGACATTTGGAGAGCCTGCAATTGCGATTCCATTTACGACAGGAAGAGTGAGTGCATTAATTGAATCTTTAAATGTGACTGAATCTTCCTATATCAAAAGTGAAGTTTATGACGGTGAATTGGCTTACGCACCAGAACACTTAAAATCAGTAATAACGAGATTTATTGATAAATATGATATTGAAACACCCATAAAAGTTTCTATAGATACGAACTTGCCACCATCGAGAGGTTTAGGATCTAGTGCAGCAATGGCAGTTGCATTTGTACGTGCGAGTTTTGATTATATAAATAAACCTTTAACAGATGCAGTATTGATAGAGGAAGCAAATTGGGCAGAACGTATAGCGCACGGCAAACCAAGTGGCATAGATACACAAACCATAGTATCTAACAAGCCAGTTTGGTTTCAAAAAGGTGAAGTTACTACCTTGAAACCATTAGACTTAAATGGATATATGGTTGTAATAGACACTGGTATTCGTGGTTCAACGAAACAAGCAGTAGAAGATGTACATAATTTATGTAAAGCAGATAGCGGGTATCTTAGCTTTGTCGAACATATCGGCAAATTGGTACATGAAGCTCGAGATTCTATAGAACACCATAACTTTGAACAACTTGCTACTGTCTTTAATTTGTGCCAAGAGAATTTAAGAACACTCACTGTTAGTCATGAAAAAATTGAACAGTTGTTAGAAGTTAGTGAAAAACAAGGCGCGATTGCTGGTAAATTAACTGGAGGAGGTAGAGGCGGAAGTATGATCGTTCTCGCTTCTACTTTAGAAACGGCTGAAAAAATTGTGGAAAGTGCGCAATCATTGGGTGCACATCATACTTGGATTGAATATTTAGGAGGTTAGTAAGGTGGTTAGTAGTGGCAAAGCACGTGCACATACAAATATTGCACTGATTAAATATTGGGGGAAAGCTGATGAAGCCTATATTATTCCGATGAATAATAGCTTGTCGGTAACATTAGATCGTTTTTATACAGAGACTAAGGTAACTTTTTCTGAACAATATACGAAAGATATATTGATTTTAAATGGACAAACAGTAGATGATTCTGAAGCAATTAAAATACGTCGTTTTATGGATATTGTTAGAGATCTGGGTAAAACATCTATGTACGCACACATCGAAAGTGATAATTTCGTACCAACAGCTGCAGGTTTAGCCTCATCAGCAAGTGCTTATGCCGCGTTAGCAGCAGCATGTAATGAAGCTTTAAAACTTGGTTTAACGGGTAAAGAATTATCTAGACTTGCCCGAAGAGGATCAGGATCAGCCTCTAGAAGTATTTATGGAGGTTTTGTAGAGTGGGAAAAAGGTTATGATGATACAACATCATACAGTTTCCCGATTGATGCAGATCACTGGGAAGATGATTTATCTATGATATTTGTAGTAATCAATAATAAAACAAAAAAAGTTTCCAGTCGTGCCGGTATGTCACATACGCGTGATACATCTCGTTTTTACCAATACTGGTTAGATCACGTAGATGAAGACATAGCGTCAGTTAAACATGCGATTGATGACAAAGATTTTAAGTATTTAGGAGAAGTTATCGAAGAGAATGGTTTGAGGATGCATGCAACAAATTTAGGTTCACAGCCTCCTTTTACATACATGGTAGAAGATAGTTATTTAGCTATGGATATTGTACATCAATGTCGTGAAGCTGGTTATCCTTGTTATTTTACAATGGATGCAGGGCCCAATGTTAAAATTTTAGTAGAAAAGAAAAATCAACAGGCAGTTATTGATGCACTACAAAAATCATTTAATGATGATCAAATTATTGCAAGTGATATTACACGTACAGGTGTTGAAATTATTGAGTAAGGAAGAGATAACATGATTCAAGTAAAAGCGCCAGGTAAGCTCTATATTGCAGGTGAATATGCTGTTACTGAACCTGGATATAAATCTGTATTAATAGCTGTTAATAGATTTGTAACAGCTTCAATTGAGGATTCTAATGCTCCAGAAGGTACAATCCATTCAAAAACGTTACATCATGAGCCAGTTACCTTTCAAAGAGAAGAAGATAAGATAGTCGTATCTGATTTACATGCAGCAAAACAATTAAAATACGTTATCACAGCTATAGAAGTTTTTGAGCAATTTGTGAGCAGCAATCACATTGACTTAAAACATTTTAATTTAACGATAGATAGTAATTTAGATGATGCTAATGGTCATAAATACGGTTTGGGTTCAAGTGCAGCGGTACTAGTATCTGTAGTAAAAGCTTTAAATGAATTTTATGAAATGCATTTATCAAATCTTTATATTTATAAACTTGCAGTGATTGCAAATATGAAATTACAAAGTTTGAGTTCTTGTGGGGATATCGCTGTCAGTGTATACACAGGCTGGCTTGCTTATAGTACATTTGATCATGAGTGGGTATCACAGCAAATTGAAGATACATCTGTTAATGAAGTATTAAATAAAAACTGGCCAGGTTTACATATTGAACCACTACAACCACCAGAAAATATGGAGGTTTTAATTGGATGGACAGGATCACCTGCGTCTTCGCATCATTTAGTTAGTGAAGTAAAACGTTTGAAATCCGATCCTACGTTTTACGGAAAATTTTTAGAACGTTCTCATGCTTGTGTAGAGAAATTGATTCATGCCTTTAAAACCAATCATATCAAAGGTGTACAGCAAATGATTCGTATGAATCGTGAAATTATTCAATCTATGGATAATGAGGCTACAATCGATATTGAAACTGCACATTTGAAAGTGTTATGCTCTGTAGCTGAAAAATATGGTGGTGCTGCTAAAACATCAGGTGCAGGTGGCGGCGATTGCGGTATCACAATTATTAATAATGAAGTAGATAAACAATCAATTTATAAAGAATGGTTAGAAAATGAAGTGAAACCGTTAGAGTTTAGTATTTATCATGGGCAATAAGCTTGAAGGAAAGGGATAAGACAGAAACCCAATTTTTAAATGGTTACGTTGTCTTAACGGACATGGATGGTTAGAGTTGATGCTTTACTGAGCTGAATCTCATGTACAAGACTTACTAAATCAATAAATTGAGAAGTGCAACGGCTGTGACAATTAATTTGTCCAGCCTCTTTTGGTTTGATTTTTATAATAAATGACAGAAAAGCATATAGCAAAAGTAAGTATCATAAACGTTTAATTATATGCTTTCATGACCATGTTATATACTTTTGAGGAAGAACTTGAAAAAATGCCTAAATAGAGTAAAATAATTAGAGTTGTATTTATCATTATAAACGTATTAATGTGGCTTTGGATAGGCAATTAAGCGCATATTTTACATAGAATAATAAAAAATGTGTTAATCATTTATGAATGGAAAGGTGAGGGTGATTAATTTTGCAAAATAAATTTTTAATCTGCGATGATTGTCAGGGCGTTAATTGTAAATCTTTGGAGAAAAAACTAACAAAATTAGATCCTAAGGCAGAAATAGAAATTGGTTGTCAATCGTATTGTGGACCTGGTCGACGTAAAACTTTTGCATTTGTTAATAATCGCCCATTAGCAGCCTTGTCTGAAGATGAGCTTATGGAAAAAATTGAAAAACAATTGCAAAAACCAAGGGATCCGGAAGAGGAAGAGCGTCTTAGAAAACGCAATGAGGAACGTAAAAGACGTAAAGAAGAACAAGATCGTAAGCTGAAAGAAAAATTAGCTAAGAAGAAAAGCAAATGATAGACACTCAAATTGTCACATATGAAATGATTGAACTGCGCGATGTAGTTCAATCTTTTTTTGTACTACTGAATAAAAAAACACTTTTGTTCATTTCACCATTAAATATGAGTATTGAACAAAAGTGTTTTTTGATTTTATTGAAATCAGGATCATATATGTTATTAATTTTTAAAGTGCTGTATAACCACCATCGATTGTGAAGACACTACCTTGGGCAAATGAAGAAGCGTCTGAAGCAAGATATACAACGATGCCACCGAGTTCATTTGGTGTGCCTGGTCTACTCATAGGTGTGAATCCCATCCAGTCTTCAATCATTTCTCCACCTTGATCAAAGAATGGTTTCGTAAGTTCTGTTTTCATATAACCTGGAGCTATTGTATTGACTTTAATATTATATTTTGACCATTCCATAGCTAAACTTTTCGTCAACATAATGACACCTGCTTTGGAAGCATTATACGAACATTGTTCTTGTGGTTTATTAGCAATTAGTCCTGACATAGAGGATGTATTAATGATAGAGCCATATCCTTGTTTAATCATTACGCGACCAACAGATTGGGCAACTAAGAAAATGCCATTTAGATTTAAATTAATGACTTTATTCCAATCTTCAAATGACATTTCTTCAGCTTTTGCGTTAATTGTCATGCCAGCGTTATTAACTAAAATATCAATTTTATTAAATTGTTTTGTAACTTCTTCAACCATTTGATTTACAGCATCTGGATTTGTGACATCCACTTTTAGTGCAATCGCTTCTATATTTTCAGTTTCACTAATTTCTTTAGCGGTATTATCAGCTATCTCTTCATTAATATCTGCAATAACGATATTAGCACCAGCTTGAGCCAATGCGGTAGCCATAGCTTTGCCTAAACCCATAGCACCTCCTGTTACAATTGCTACTTTTCCATCTAATTTGAATTGTTCTAATATATTTGTCATGTTCAAACACCTGTCCTTTTTAATGATTTGGTTGGTTAACTTTCATAAAGAAAGTCAGTATAAATCCTATAAAATAAATGATTGCATAAGTCCAAATAGTTAGTACAGGGCCTCCTATTGGTACTGTTAAGGTTGCGATTGCTGGACCAACAAAGTTACTTAAGCCAGCGGATAAGTTATGAATAGAAACGGCGGCGCCTTTATGATTTGGTTCTAAAATAGGGAAAATGGCTGACATCGGGACAAATGCAGCGACAGCAAAACCGAATACAATCGCCACTGCACCGGCAACCCAAATGTTGGGGCCAGTCCATATTGGTAAATAGTAAAATGCTAATGTAGAAATCACCATTCCTATACAACCAAACCAACGAACTTGGCGTACCCATCCAATTTTATCTCCAACCACACCCCAAAATAGGTTAGTGAATATGGTTACGATATACATTAAGCCCCAAATTCTCAACCATTCTGATGTAGTGAATCCTACAGTATCAGTGAATACGATTGGCATGATGACTACAAGTCCAAACAATGCTAATTGGTTAATGATTCTAACCACACAAGCAATAGCAACTTGTGGGTTTTTTAAAATTGTTATACCTTTAGCGAATTCAAACAATATCTCTTTTGGTGTTAGTTTATCAGTTTCTTTCTCAGAACCTTTCCTATCTTTAACTAAGAACATAGCCATTAAACCACCGATTAAAATGAATATTATGGATGACCATAATGTCCCCATAAATCCAATCCAAGGTATTGTAAAACTAGGTAGATAGGTTCCTAAAAACCCGATACCTACGGAATACATTGCCCAGAACCAACCCATAGCTGAAGCTAGGCGATGTTTTGGAGCTGAATATGTAATCCAGACGACAAAGCTATAGATAAACATCGGATAGGCAAACCCTCTAATACCATACATAATTAACATCATCGGATAACTATGTTGCTCTAGTCCTAAAGTTAAAAATCCTACATGAAAAACAATCCAAATGATAAACGCAAGCGCCATTATTTTTCTCGGACTAAATATTTCAGCTAAAATACCAGAAAGCCAAGATGCAACTGCAACAATAAGACCGTAAAGTGTTAAGACTGCAGATGCTTGCTGCGATTCAAATCCAATACTAACAATATATTTTGATAAAAAAGCTTGTTCAATACCATCGCCAGTCATGAAAATAGCAACTGCGATATAACCCCAAATTAAAGTTATCGGTAAGCCTAAAAATTGCTTAGAGTTATCTGTACTTAGTGTATTCACAAAAATCTCTCCTAATCTTTAAATATGATTTCTAAAATGTTAATCGTGTTTAAATATATTCATCTATCTGTCTTTGGAGAGGTAATAATGCTTTAAATCTTTGAATATAATTTCTAAAACTTTCAATATCCTGTGGTTTGGGATTTAAAGTGATTTGATCAGTGTTATCAAAAGCTTTAACGTTTAAGTAATTGGCCAAATTTGTATATTGGTTTTCTAATAAATAACGGGATAATATTGCGATACCCCATGCGCCTCCTTCACTAGCAGTCTTCATAACACTTACTGGCGATTCTAATGCTGCAGCTAAGAAGGATTGTGCGATTTTGTCTGTTTTAAAAATACCACCATGCCCTAACATGCTATCAATTTGAATATTCTCTTTTTCTTTTAATAAATCTATGCCAATTTTCAAAGTGCTAAAGGCACTGAAAATATGTGTCTTCATAAAGTTTTCAATATTAAATGCACTATCAACATGACGTAGAAACATCGGATAACCTTGATTGACATCTGTTATGAATTCTCCAGAAATATAGCCATAGGATAATAGTTTCCCTAAGTCTTCATCTCCGCTAAAAGCGCTTTCAAATAACTTAGTGAAAAGTTCATTTTTATCATACTTTACATTCATGAGTTGAAAAACTTCCTCAAACAAATGAATCCAAGCATTGATATCAGATGTACAGTTATTAGCATGTATCATTGCAACATCATAACCATCAGGTGTTGTTACAATATCAACTTCGGGATATACATTGACAATCGGTTTTTCTAGTACAATCATTGAAAATATGCTAGTTCCGGCTGAAATATTTCCTGTTTTTGGTGCTACACTATTGGTTGCTACCATGCCTGTGGCAGCATCTGATTCTGGTGCACACATTGGACATCCTGACTCCAATTTACCATTTGGATCGATGAGTTTAGCGCCTGTTTCTGTTAAATAACCGGCAATTTGTCCAGCTACAATAACATTTGGTAACATATCGCTAATGTCTTGTGTATAACCTAATTTTTGAAATAATGAATTAAAGCGTTTTAATAAATCTTGGCGAAAATACTTACGTTCGCTATCAATTGGGAACATGCCAGATGCATCTCCTATACCTAATACCTTTTTGTCTGTTAAATACCAATGAACATATCCAGCAAGGGTAGTTAGATAACTAACTTGTTTGACATGCGCTTCGCCATCTATTGCTGATTGGAATAGCTGAGCGATGCTCCAACGTTCTGGTATATTAACTTTAAAATCTTCGCGTAATTGTTGTGCAGCTTTGTTCGCATTGTTATTACGCCAAGTTCTGAAAGGTACTAACAAATCATCGTTGTCATCAAAAGCTAAGTAACCATGCATCATACCACTAATGCCTAGAGAAGCTAAGGATTTAAGTTGAGTATGATAGTTGTCTTTAATTGATTGTGACATTTCAGAATAACTTTTTTGGATGCCTACCCATACATCATTAATGGAATAAGTCCAATAGCCATTTTCATATTTGTTCTCCCATTCAAAAGAACCTGTTGCAATTGTTTCACAATTAGGTGCGATAGCAATTGTTTTTATCCGCGTAGAGCCTAATTCAATGCCTACAGATAGTTGACCAGATTCAACCAAGTGCTTGATATCATCACTTTCCATTTTGTTGCTCCTTTATTTTAAATAATGTAAACGCTAACAGAAATGAATAATAATTCAAAAATTATGAAAAGTCAATTAAAGATTATTATATTTTTAGTTCATATGATAAATTATAAATGATTATTTAAAATGTTATTTATATTAATTTTACTTTGGAAGTTATTATAGTTTATATAGGTGTTGGATTGATTGTGTTATCATTCGTTGTAAGATGAGTATGATTAAAATAGGATTTTGAAATTTCAAGGTTACAGATTGATAAAAGGAGTTATGATATGAATTCATTTGCAAAAATTACTGCGCAAGGTGCTTATGTACCAGAGAAAATAATGGATAATCAGGATTTCGAGAAGATTGTTGATACTTCTGATGCATGGATCCAACAAAGAACTGGGATTGTTGAAAGAAGAATCGTAGCTGAAGATGAATATACGAGTGATATCAGTTATAAAGCAGTGTTGGATTTACAAGAGAAATATCAAGTGGAATTAAATGATGTTGATATGATCATCAATGCTACGTTGACACCAGACTATAAAACACCTAGTGTCGCATCTTATGTGCAAGCGAAATTAGGATTAAAAAATGCAGGGGCTATTGATATTAATGCAGCTTGTGCAGGTTTTGCCTATGGCTTGAATATCGCTAATGGTCTAATTACTTCTGGCCAAAATAAAAAAGTGTTAGTCATTGGCGCAGAAACATTATCACGAATTACAGATTACACAGACCGCAATACGTGTATATTGTTTGGAGATGGTGCAGGAGTATTTTTAGTAGAATACAGTGAAGATGAAACGAGCTTTATATCTAGTAGTGCTGGCTCGGATGGCGACAAAGGACATCATTTATATTGTTCGGAACTTTCTCATACAATGTTTGGCGAAGATTTACAAAATCCTGGCCATATTGTACAAAATGGCCGTGGGGTATATAAATGGGCTGTCGGCAATGTCCCAAATATTATTGATGATACAATGCGTGATACGAATTATAAAAAAGAAGATATAGATTGGTTTGCACCACACAGTGCCAATGCCAGAATGATAGAATCAATATGTGAAAAGGCAAATCTATCAAAAGATAAGGCGTTAATGAGTCTTAAATATTATGGTAATACGTCATCGGCAACGATACCGTTATCGATTGACTTAGCCGTTCAAGCACATCAACTCAAAAAAGGTGATCTCATGTTATTAGTTGGGTTTGGTGGTGGATTGTCATATGCGTCTACATTAATTAAATGGACACTTTAAAAATGTATCACAACAATCAAATAAACAATGATTCAAAAGTAGGATGTACATACATTGCATCCTGCTTTTTTCAATTGTAATCATTCTTATTAGGGAAGCGATGAAATCTTTTTAATAAAATTAGCTTTCTGTCCAATCTCAATAATGCTTAAATTTTTGCAACTTAATTTTCAAGCATTTTACTTCAAGGTTTCATCGAAAACATGCTAAATTTTGAGTAGAGGTTCAAAAGTTATTCAACAACTTAATGTAGTTATTTCACCACGACGTGTTAAATCATATATGTTTAGAATGAGTCATGTTAGCGATATTTGAAATAACTGAATTACAAGACGATAAATGATTTAGAGTCACTAGTTAACACAATAAATCGTCACGCTGACTTATGAAGTGAATCTGAATATTTAGGTTATGTACATTTATACTATGTGATAACCACGTTATTAAACTGAATGAAAAAGGGTAGAGATATATTATAGTATTCAGCAGTTCATACGTTTGTTGATTGTACGGTCTTACTCTCTTTCAAACAAATGTATACAAAAACACTTTGAGCCAGAGATTCTATAAATATTTCAAAATTAAAATATAAGGAGTTGGATTGTTTTGACGGAAAAAGTTCAATTAGGAAAATCAAATGTAACAGTATCACCGATTGCTTTAGGTACAAACGCTGTTGGTGGACATAATTTTTATAATGATTTAGATGAAGAAAAAGGTAAAGAAACAGTTCGTACTGCAGTGAGAAATGGTATTACATTGTTAGATACAGCATATATCTACGGTCCAGAACGTTCTGAAGAATTGGTTGGAGAAGCGGTTAAAGAATTTGCTAGAGACGAGTTTGCTATTGCCACAAAGGGTGCACATTATTTTGATGAAGATGGTAATGTGAAAATGTCTAATGACCCAGAATTTCTTAAAGATCAGGTAGAAAAAAGTTTAAAACGTCTTCAAGTAGATTATATTGATTTGTATTATATTCATTTTCCAGACGACACTACGCCTAAAGATCAAGCAGTTGCCGCATTAAAAGATTTAAAAGATGAAGGCAAGATTAAAGCTATCGGCGTTTCTAACTTTACATTAGATCAACTAAAAGAAGCGAATAAAGATGGCTATGTTGATGTTGTACAAATGGAATATAATTTGCTAAATCGTGAAAATGAAGATGTGTTTGAATATACAAAAGAAAATCAAATTACATTTATTCCATATTTTCCTTTAGTATCAGGTCTTTTAGCCGGTAAGTATACTGAAAATACACAATTTGATGATATTCGTGCTAAGAATCCAGAATTTCAAGGGGAAAAATTCAAAGAAAATTTAGCGAAAATTGATGAGTTAAGAGATATTGCAGATAATCATAATGTAGATGTTGCACATATTGTACTTTCATTCTATTTAACCCAGCCTTCATTGGATGTCGTGATACCTGGTGCAAAACAACCACATCAAGTCGTGGATAATTTAACGACGTTAGAGGTTAATTTAACTAAAGAAGAAATTGAAAAAATAAACGAATTATTTCCTAGAAAATAATACAATGTGTCTAGGACGAATCAATGATGTCCAGACTGTTTCAAATTGTCAGTAGATGACTTAATTGAAAATTTTAGTCCCACTTCACAATTTATTGGGTTAGTGGGACTTATGCATGAGCTAGCTCAGGTAATCCTTGAATCACTTCACAATTTATTGGGTTAGTGGGACTTATGCATGAGCTAGCTCAGGTAATCCTTAAATCACTTCACAATTTATTGAGTTAGTGGGACTTGTGCATGAGCTAGCTCAGGTAACCCTTGAATCACTTCACAATTTATTGAGTTAGTGGGACTTATGCATGAGCTAGCTCAGGTAACCCTTGAATCACTTCACAATTTATTGAGTTAGTGGGACTTGTGCATGAGCTAGTTCAGGTAATGTCTTTATGCGTTTTCAATTCTAGTCATCCTTGTCGGGAGTGGGATGACGAAATCTTTTTAAGAAAATTAGATTGCTATCCTACTCCCATTTTATAAAGTTTTAAAATTTAAATTGAAATATATAAATTTATAAATTTTCCTGCAAATCATTTAATGCTATAATATAATATTGTAAACGCATGTTATATTTATGAACTTTTGTGTAAGATTATTAAGATGTCTCTAATGAAATATTTTAATATATGAAAAGGATTAAAAGGAGATTATTATGATTACAGTTTTGTTCGGGGGCAGTCGTCCGGAAGGGAATACTGCTCGATTGACTAAAATGGCTTTATCAGGACACGACTACAAATGGTTTGACTTAACACAGTATCAATTGAATCCAGTGAGAGATGTAAGGCATGATGGGACAACAATAGATGCTTATGAAGATGATTATAAAAAAATTATAGACCAAGTGTTAGCCAGTGATACAATTATCTTTGCATCACCTGTTTATTGGTATAGTTTGTCTGCTTCTTTGAAAGCTTTCATTGATCATTGGTCTGAAACTTTAATGGATCCTAATTATAAAGATTTCAAAGCGAAAATGGCTGAGAAAGATTTTCGACTCATTATTGTCGGTGGAGATTTTCCAAAAGTAAAAGCCAAACCATGTATCACCCAAATGAAATATAGCTTAGAATTTTTAGGTGCTACGCTATCTGGTTATATAATTGGAACTGCTGAAAAACCAGGAGATATTGATAAAGACTCATACGCATTAAACCGCGTACAAGAATGGCAAGATACATTAAATAATGTTTAGAGATAGTTTGGGCAATTGTTATCTATTGTCCAAGCTATTTTCATTTGAATAGATTAAGTATTTGGAACACTAAAATTATGTTATAATAAGAGTATTATTACCTACTATAAATAGGGGGAACCAACATGCACAAAGTTAGAAAAGCAGCGCCAGAGGATGTTGTAGGCATCAGAGATGTAGCAACAAAAGCTTGGTATAATACTTATTTAAATATCTATGCAGCTAAAACTGTAAATGAATTATTAGCTGCTTCATATAATGAACAACATTTACTTAAAAGATTAGAAGAACAATTATTCTTAGTCATTGAAGAAGATGATCAGATTATTGGTTTCGCTAATTTTATATATGGCACTGAATTATTCTTATCAGCCCATTATGTAAGACCCTCATGGCAACATCATGGGTATGGTTCTGATTTACTGAAAGAAGGCTTGGCGTATTTCCAAGATGAATATAATGAAGTATTTTTAGAAGTTGATAATAAGAATGATGAAGCTGTATCTTTTTATGAACAAAAAGGGTTTGAACGTGTGCGTTCATATATGCATGTGATGTATGGGGAAGAAATGGATTTGGCATTGATGCGAAAAACTTTAAAATAATTGCACATTAACAAGGTATGAATAGGAGGACGACATTGACTTTTACAACTTATGCTACACAAAAGTTACCTGAAGAAAAAGTATTTAAAGACCCCATTCATAGGTATATTCATGTAAGAGACCAAGTGATTTGGGACTTGATTAAAACGAAGGAATTTCAGCGTTTACGACGTATAAAGCAATTGGGTACATTATACTTATCATTTCATACCGCTGAACACAGTAGATTCGGACATTCTTTAGGTGTATATGAGATTGTTCGAAGATTAATTGATGATTCATTTGACGGTCGTGAAGCATGGAATAATGATGATCGTCCACTTGCATTATGTGCTGCATTATTACACGATTTAGGTCATGGACCATTTTCACATAGCTTTGAGAAGATTTTTAATACAGATCATGAGCAGTTTACGCAAAAAATCATTACTGGTCCGACAGAAGTAAACAGTGTATTACGACGTGTTTCTGAAGATTTCCCGCAACAAGTAGCTGATGTTATTAATAAAACACATGAAAATAAATTGGTCATATCTATGATTTCTTCACAAATAGATGCTGATAGAATGGATTATTTGCAACGTGATGCTTATTTTACAGGTGTTAGTTATGGACAATTTGACATGGAACGTATTTTGAGATTAATGAGACCTTCAAAAGATGAAGTGCTTATTAAGGAAAGTGGTATGCATGCAGTAGAAAACTTCATTATGAGCCGTTATCAAATGTATTGGCAAGTATACTTCCATCCAGTTAGTCGGGGTGGAGAAGTGTTGCTTAACAATTGTTTGAAACGAGCAAAGCAACTTTATAATGAAGGCTACACATTTAAAAAATATCCTGCTGATTTTATTCCTTTCTTTGAAGAGTCTATGACGATTGAACAATATGTAGATTTAGATGAAGCGGTTGTAGTTTATTACTTAAAAGCATGGATTAATGAAGATGATGCTATATTGAGTGATTTGTCACGCAGATTTATTAATCGTGATTTGTTTAAATATATGCCATTTGATGGTTCTATCATTACAATTACAGAATTAACCGATTTGTTTATACAAGCAGGTATAGATCCGAATTATTACTTTGTAAGCGAATCATTTTCAGACTTGCCTTATGATTATGATCGTCCAGGATCAGACAGACAGCCGATTCATTTGTTGAGACGTAATGGTAAAATAAGAGAAATCAGTAGTCAATCCTTAGTTATTCATAGTATTACAGGCATTAATAGACAAGATTATAAATTATATTATCCAAAAGAATTTATTTCTGATATAGAAGATGACCAAGTTAGAAATGCTATTAATAGTATATTAGATGAATTGAATTAAACAATTAAAAATTGATTACTTTTATCGTATTGTTAAATATGGCAAAATTTTAATATAGACAACTTATGTATGATGAGAAAATAACGATTACATAACTACTTGTTTTAATATGGAGGTGGACACTGATGGCTGAAAATAATGGATTTAAATTTAATATTATTAAAAATGATCCACTGGATGGGCACAAAGGTACCAATATTGGCTCTATAAGTTTAGATAACGTAGCTCCTGTGTTTATCGATGTTGCAA
The DNA here is from genome assembly GCF_017891615.1 of Staphylococcus sp. GDY8P198P. Lineage (NCBI taxonomy): Bacteria > Bacillati > Bacillota > Bacilli > Caryophanales > Staphylococcaceae > Staphylococcus > Staphylococcus sp. GDY8P198P. The sequence goes on along the minus strand of NZ_JAESJQ010000012.1, from coordinate 77,001 downwards.
ATGAAGAGGCATTTATTGATATTGCAGGTATGCATGCACGTTCCAGTGTTGAAAAAGGTGTCAAATGGATTAAAGATAAAGAGACCGTTGAAGGTGAAGAAGCAAAAGAATATTGGTTGTGTTGGGTTACGACAGAACGTGGCGAAAATGGACCGTTTTATGCTGGATTGACAGCTTGCTATTTATTAGTAAATAGAAGTATTCGCAGAGGTTACAAAAGCATGCCAGAACATGTGAATATGATGGATAAATCAATGAAACATTATATTGAAATTGACCAAATTGGCGACCACAATAAAAAAATATTAGCAGCGTTTCTTAAATCACATGATATAGATATGTGGAATAACTCTGACGCTTCATTACGCGAATCTTTGGAGACGGAGTAACAACATTTAGTTTTTAATGATTATACGATATGAAGTGGATTTAAGGTGTTTTAATGGTCTTATAATACACAGTTTGATATTTGTGTGAATTGAAAAGAGTAGAAATACGAAATCAAATTGAAATTTTGATTTTGTTTTCTACTCTTTTATTATGTGTGATTTTAGAATAAAGTGAATGTGTTGTAATATTAACTATAAAAATATAGATAATGTATTTAAATTAATTTTAGCAACTGTTTTGCATATTTCAAGTATGCTATAATGGTTTGTATTATTTTAAAGATTAGGGTGAAACTTACATTGGAAAACAATGTTGAAATCCAAACGAAACAAGTTGTTAAGCAATTCGATAACAAAGAAAAATTCTCATTGTCTACTACAGGATCTTGGCAAAAGCGTAAAGCTGATTTTATTCGTTATCAAGAAGAGATAGACGGAGCAACAGTTAACGTGACGGTAAAAATTGAAACTTCAGGAGTAAAGATTATCCGCAATGGTGACATTAAGTTAAACCTTCATTTTGTAGAGGGCGAGGATACGATTACTTTGTATGAAATTAGTGGCGGGCGCATACCGCTTACCGTTTATACACATTCTATTTTACATTTTGTAAATGATAACGGTGGAAAATTGAAAGTGCATTATGATTTAATTCAAGATGAAGAGAAGATGGGGTCTTATCAATATGAAATTACTTACAAGGAGATGCCGTAAATGAACATAATCGAACAAGTCAAGCAAACGTTAGTTGAAGAAATTAAGAAAAGTATTCAACAAGCACAACTTGCTGATATGAACGAAATGCCTGAAATTAAAATTGAAATACCAAAAGATAATAAAAATGGTGATTATTCAACAAATATAGCAATGGTTTTAACAAAAATAGCGAAACGTAATCCACGCGAAATCGCAACAGCAATTGTTGATAATTTGGATACAACGGCTGCACAAGTTGAAAAAGTTGATATTGCAGGGCCTGGTTTTATCAATTTTTATTTAGATAGTGCTTATTTGACTGCGATTATTACTGAAGCAATAAATAAAGGCAATCAATTTGGCCATAAAGCAGAAAAAAATGGTGAAAACATTTTATTAGAATATGTATCTGCTAATCCTACGGGGGATTTACATATAGGCCATGCGCGTAATGCGGCAGTTGGCGACACGTTGGCTAATATATTAGAAGCAGCTGGTTATAATGTAACAAGAGAATATTATATTAATGATGCGGGTAATCAAATTACTAATTTAGCACGTTCAATAGAGGCGCGTTATTTTGAAGCGCTTGGTGATAATTCTTTTGAAATGCCAGAGGGTGGTTATCATGGAAAAGACATCATTAATATTGGTAAAGATTTGGCAGAGAAACAACCTGAGATAAAAGATTTAGACGAAGAAGAACGTATTAAAACATTTAGACAACTTGGTGTTGATTACGAAATGCAAAAACTAAGAAAAGACTTAGATGATTTTAATACACACTATGATAGTTGGTTTAGCGAAACAACACTTTATGAATCAGGTGAAATCAAACAAGTACTTAATAAAATGACTGAACTTGGTTATACTTATGAAGAAGACGGTGCAACATGGTTACGTACCACTGATTTCTCAGACGATAAAGACCGCGTATTAATTAAAAAAGATGGCAATTATACTTACTTTTTACCAGATATTGCTTACCATTTTGATAAAATTGAACGTGGTAATGATATATTAATAAACTTATTTGGTGCAGATCATCATGGTTATATACAGCGTTTGAAAGCATCGATGGCAACATTTGGTGTTGATAGTGAACGCCTTGAAATTCAAATTATGCAAATGGTCCGTTTAATGCAAGATGGCCAAGAAGTAAAAATGAGTAAACGTACCGGAAATGCAATTACTTTACGTGAAATCATGGATGAAGTAGGCGTGGATGCTGCGCGTTATTTCTTAACGATGCGTAGTCCTGATACCCATTTTGATTTTGACATGGAATTAGCAAAACAAGAATCGCAAGATAATCCGGTATATTATGCGCAATATGCACACGCACGTATTTGTTCAATATTAAAACAAGCTAAAGAAAAAGGTGTTGAACCTTCAACTGATGCAGATTATTCGTTTATCACAAACGGCAAAGCGATTGAACTCATGAAAAAAATTGCAGAATTTGAATCAACGATTGAAAATGCTGCAGCACACAGAGCACCACATAGAATGACAAACTATATTCAAGATTTGGCGGCGCATTTCCATAAATTTTACAACGATGAAAAAGTCTTAACAGATGATTTAGAAAAAACAAAAGCGTTAATTGCATTAATTGATGGAGTGAGAATTACGCTACATAATGCATTGAACCTTGTTGGCGTAACAGCGCCAGAGTCGATGTAATCATTATTTAATTAAAGTAAACGTTTATTTAGGAGCAAGTTTAGGTTTGTTAATCATAGTTTGATGTGATTTCATCAGTACTATCACCAAATCTTACTTGCTCTTTTTTGATATTTGTTATTTCATTGTGACCAATGGGAGGGTAGTGCTTACATGTTAGATACTCAGTCGTTATATAAAATATTATTTTCACATATGGGTTCGCAACATTGGTGGCCTGCTGAGTCGAAAATCGAAGTGATATTAGGGGCGATTTTAGTACAAAATACCAATTGGAGAAATGCAGCTTATGCGCTCGAACAATTAAAAGTGAAGACTGAATTTGATCCTGAGCAGATTTTAAATTTGAAGTTAGAATCTTTACAAACGATTATAAAATCTAGTGGGTTTTATAAAAATAAAGCTCGAACGATTTTGAATATACTTGCTTGGCTGGAATGTTTTGATTTTGATTATCAAGCTGTAAGATCATATTATCAACATCAGTTGCGTAATGCTTTATTAGAGGTTAAGGGTATTGGTAGTGAAACGGCAGATGTTTTATTAGTATATATTTTTGAAGAAGTCGCTTTTATTCCAGATAGTTATACTAGAAGGATTTATAAAAAATTAGGTTATGCAAATACAGAAAGTTATGAAAAATTGAAACAGCATATTCAACTGCCTGAAACTTTTACGAATACAGATGCTAACGAATTTCATGCATTATTAGATAACTTTGGAAAAAATTACTTTAATGGGAAAAATGAAAAGAAATATACATTTTTAGATACTTATTTTGAAAAATAAATTTCATAAAATAGACTTAACGATTGAGATAAGAGTTTGGTAATATAGAATAAAACAACTATTAGGAGATTAAGGTATGAAAAAAAGAACTAAATTGTTATGTCTGTTGCTTGTTTTTATAGTAATCTTAAGTGCTTGTGGCACTAAGTCAGACCAGAAGCATGATAGTCAATCTGAAGGTCACACTTATAAACGTATTATTTCTCTAATGCCAAGTAATACTGAAATATTATATGAACTCGGTTTGGGTGATGATGTGATAGGTGTTTCAACCGTAGATGATTACCCTAAAGAAGTGAAAGATAAAAAACAATTTGATGCGATGAAACTTAATAAGGAATCATTGATGAAAGCCAAACCAGATTTAATCTTGGCACATGAATCTCAAAAAGCGACGAATGATAAAGTACTTAAAGGATTAAAAGATAACGGTGTGAAAGTGGTTTATGTGAAAGATGCACAATCTATTGATGAAATGTATGAATCATTTATGCAAATTGGTAAGGTTACGCATAAAGAAAAAGCATCTAAAAAACTTGTTAAAGAAACAAAACAAAATATCGAACGTGTAAAAAATTCAGTGCCCGATGATGCAAAAGGGCAAAAAGTTTTCATGGAAATTTCATCTGAACCTGAAATATACACTGCAGGAAAACAAACATTTTTTGATGATATGTTGACACAATTAAAAGCAGAAAATAGTTTTTCTAATTTAAACGGTTGGCAAAAAGTCAGTAAAGAAGATATTATTAAGCAAAATCCAGATTTGATGATATCGACAATGGGCATTTCATCGTCTGAATATCAAAAAATGATTCGCAAACGCGGTGGTTTTAGTCAAATTAAAGCTGTACAGCATAATAAAGTTAAAGCTGTTAATGGTGATGAAATATCAAGACCAGGTCCCCGTATCGATGATGGGTTGAAAAAATTGAAAGAAGCTATTTATGAACAATAATACGTTAAAATACAGAGATAGATTAGCCTAAGTTCTAAATATTTTTGGCTAACAATTCAACGTCAATTACTATAGAAATTATATAGAATTGACGTTTTTTTATGAATAATTTGTAATGCAATATTTACTTTTATCTTAAAAATATATACCATTTTAGTAATGAACGATAATTATTTTTCTAATTCATAATTTCTGAACGATTTTATTGAAAGCGTGGCAAAGACATGAAATATAATAAAGCACTCATTATTTGTATCGTCATACTCACTATCAGTATGTTGCTAAGCATGCTTTGGAATATCGGAAATATTAACGAAACATTGTCACAATCCATTTTATTTCAAGTTAGAGTGCCTAGAACACTACAAGCATTATTAGCTGGGATAGGTTTAACATTAGCAGGTCATATGTTTCAAACATTATTAAATAATCCTTTAGCTGATAGTTTTACATTGGGCTTAGCAAGTGGGGCAACTTTTGGGTCTGGTATAGCGGTCGTATTAGGGTTATCATTTTTATGGTTACCGGTCTTTTCTGTCATTTTTAGTGTTATAACATTAATCACAGTGATTTCACTCACTACTGCTATGTCTAAAGGTTATCCGATAAGAACGCTCATCTTATCTGGAATTATGATAGGTGCGCTGTTTAACGCATTTCTTTATGTATTGATTATTTTTAATCAACAGAAGATGAATAATATTGTGAATTATATGTTTGGCGGTTTTTCATCTGCAGAGTATAACGAGGTAATCTATATAGGCATTACGTTATTAATTGGTATCATTATTTTATGTAGTGTAATATCAAAAATTAAGATATTACAGCTAGGCTATTTGAAAGGCACATCTCTAGGTTTAAATGTACAACTTTTAACATATGGCGTGTTATTGATTGCATCATTGATTACCGCAGTTATTGTTGCATATGTGGGAATAATTGGCTTTATAGGCATGATTATTCCTCAACTTGTACGTCGTCAGGGTCAGCATTTCGATCTTGGACAACAAATGGTACTAAATATGTTGATTGGTGGTATAGTAATGGTAATGTCAGATTGGTTAGGTAGTATATTATTAAGCCCCTTTGAAATTCCAGCTAGTATTATCTTAGCATTATTAGGCATACCGGTATTATTTTACCTCATGATTACTCAACCACGGAGCATAGAATAAACTTAAAAATCCCTATCGTCTTGAAACGGTTTATACTATATAATGATATTTATTAATTAAGGTTAAGTAAAAGGTAAACCTAAGATTGAAGAGGTTATGATTATGGATTTAACTCAAGTAAAAGCAATTGTGTTTGATTTAGAAGGAACATTATTAGATAGAAAAAAATCTAGAGAAAAATTTATAGAAGAACAGTTTGAAAGATTTCATGACTATTTTGTACGCATACAATTGGAAGACTTCAAACGTAAGTTTATAGCATTAGATGATGATGAAGATCATGACAAACCTGAATTATATAAGGCGCTCATTAAAGATTTTCACGTAGACCGCCTAACTTGGAAAGATTTGTTTAGTGATTTTGAAATGCATTTTTACAGATATGTATTCCCATATTATGATACACAGTATACTTTAGAAAAATTAACCGAAAATGGTTACTTGACTGGTGTTATTGCAAATGGTAAGTCGAAAATCAAGCAATTCCGACTGCACGCACTAGGCATTGAAGATAGTATCAATTACTTATCTACATCTGAAACTGTAGGCTACCGCAAACCACACCCTAAAATTTTTGAAGATATGCTGTCACAATTAGGAACTAAACCTGAAGAAACAATTTATGTTGGTGATGATCCACTCAATGATGTAGCACCTGCAAGAGCAATGGGTATGATTAGCATTTGGTTTAACGAAGATAATGAAAATGATTTAACACCTTTACCAGAAGAAGTAGATTTTACGATTAAAACTACGGAAGAACTACTTTCCATTTTATCAATTAATAAGAAAGGGAGATAAAGGATGAACCTATTTACAACAAGTGATGGTATCGCATTAAATTACAAGACGAGTGGCGAAGGTAAAGCAATTGTCATGATTCATACTGCTTTTGATAACTTTACAGTGTTTAATGATTTAGAAACTAAATTTAATAAAGATTATCAGGTAGTACTTATCGATTTAAGAGGTCATGGCTATTCCGATAAACCGAATGAAATCAATTTCAGAACATATGCAAAAGACATTAAGGAATTATTAGATTATCTATACATTCATGAATGTTCTATCATAGCTCACGAATTAGGTGGTTCAATTGCTGCATTATTTGCAACACAATATCCAGAAACAGTGTCATCATTAACGATGGTGAATCCTACACTATTGAATGACATCACGCCTGAAGAGCGTTTATATAGAAAAAATTCGGATAAAATTAGAAATTGGGATGATGAAACACAACAAAAATTCCTTGATAAACAATTATATTATTCTAAAAGAAAAGCAAAAAAATTCTTAAAACAAGTTGAAAATACGAACAGCTTGTCTACGAAATCAGAAATTGAAGCGGTAAAACAATCATTTATTGATAATAATGTTATGCATTATTTAAAATCATTAGATTTACCCACATTAATTATTGTTGGACAACATGGCGAAAGAACAACAATATTTGAAGCAAAAGAAGTTGCGGATTATATCGGAAATACCCAATTTGGAGTTTTCGAAGAATCTGGATTATATCCGTTTGTAGAAGAAAAAGATAAATTTATCAACGATGTGAGCAGATTTATAGAACAACATCTTCAAGTAGCATCTTAATTTTAACGGATTGATAGATTTCTTGATATATTACAACACCACACTACTTTGTAATCATTTTGTAACATCACTGTTATTTTAGTAATATTTATAGTACAATGTGAATAAGCACAATGAAGGTAAGTTAAATATAAAGGAGAGAGTGCTTATGAAAAAAATATGTGCAGCAGTTTTAGTTACAGGTTTGGCATTTTCTGGTATTTCTGCAGGAAGTGTTGAAGCAGCATCAGGGAACTCTATCCAAAGTGTTAATGAATTGCAACATGGTGATCAATCATTAGAAGGTGCGAAATTAGGAAGTTCTATTCAATCAGTATTAAAAAATAATAAAAAACCAGTTTATTCATATAAACCTGATGGCTCAGAACATTATTATGAATTTAAAAAAGATAATGGTGTCCTTGTGGTAACTGCAGATGGTAAGAAAAATAATGGTAAAATCATACGTGTATCAATGAGTTACAACGATACAAATGGACCATCATATAAAGAAGTGAAAAATGCTGTAAGCAGCGAAGCAGTTGCTCGTGAACATTATAATAAAGTAACAGGCAACTTTGGATATGTTCAAGACAATCAAGTATCTTATCAATTTAGTTCTCCATCACCTAGTGATAAAAATATTAAACTTTATCGCATTGATATTGGTAAATAATCTTCACTTGTAATTATTAAAATGAATAATAACCGACAAGTTTAAAGCTATATACTTGTCGGTTATTTTATTGTTACAATAAGTGAAAGTCTAATTTTATTAATAAATAAAATACTTATTTAACAAAAAAGGAGCCTATCATGAGAGTCAATGACAAAGTATTAATAGAAAATATCAATGATTATTTCACTCATAAAGGTCTTTCTCCCAATCTTATAGATGATATTAAAGGAAAATTGAAAAAAGAGTTAAAGAAATCAGAAGCACAAGATTTGGATTATATAGAATACAGAAAGAAATCACCAGCTGAAATAATTTTAACGATTCAACGCAATTTATTTACATTACAATTAAATCCAATTGTATTTTTTATTATCAATTTTATTTTATTATCTTACTTGTATGATAAGCAGTATGTGCCGTTCCAAGCAGCGACGGGCTTATCCATTTTTTATTGTTTAATTATTTTACCTATTTCAATCTTCATTTATTTGAGGATTGATTGGAAAAATTATCTCTATAGTAATAAATTTGAAAGAGTGATAGGGCTCAGTGTTGCAGCAGCAGCGCTTATCTTGGTATTTGCGCACGCTTTTGGGTTTAATTTAGGTATCGTTGCTGTATCATTATATGCGCATCAATTTATCTTTTTTGTAGGTATTATATTTAGTATTTCAGGTGTCTACTTTAAAAGATTAGAATTTACCGGAATTGGCTTATTATTTTGCCAAAAAACAATCGATGCGATGGTTAGCAATCCAGTGATTACACAAATTGCATCTATTGTTATTTGGGTATTATTATTAATTGTCATAATTTATTACACAATTAGAATATCTTCAAGAAATTAAAGTTTCTTAATTACTTGGTGGTGTTGTAACACAATAAGTTGCATATACTCAACTTACATTTAATGTGCAAAAACATTAAGTGTAGGTTGGGTATTTTTATCTTTAAAGCCCAATACTATAAGGTCATAGTAAAAAGAAATGTTACAGTTAAATATTTAAAATTGAGCATATGCATCATAAATCGAGGGTATATAAACCATATAAGGAGGTGGCCCACAATGGAAAAAGTAGAAATTAGTTGTAACACTAAATTGGCATACATCCGTGAGGGTCTAGGCTTTCCTATAATTTTAATTCATGGTTTAGATGGCAATCTAGCTTCCCTATGTAGATTAAAAGATGAATTAAAACATAATTATGATGTCATTACTTATGACGTTAGAGGACATGGTAAGTCCTCAAAACCTAACGCGTATCATTTAAAAGACCACGTAGAAGATTTGAAATTATTAATGAAAAAGTTAAATATTGAAAAAGCGCATTTAATTGGTCATGATATGGGCGGACTTATTGCTAAACATTTTGTTGATAAATATGAATATATGGTTGAGTCATTAACTTTAATCGCATGTAATCTTATTGATAGTGTATTGGAGTTAAACAAATTAATGATTGAACATGACGACGAAATAGAAGGATTTGATAAATCTGAATCTCTGATTTTATTATTACCTTATATGTATAAAGACCAAGAAAAAGCTAAAAAATGGTTTCAATCACAGTTGATTTATAATAGACAATCAGCTGAAGAAAGTGCGATAGCTACAAGAGCATTAATGGAATTTCCTGTATATAATCAAAACATTGTACTTGAACAAACTAGCATTCCTACACTAATTGTAAATGGTAATTATGATCCATTAATTACTAAAGAAATGAAGCGCGAATACAATCAGGTATTTCATAATTTAGAAATAGTTGATTTTAACCAATCAGGACACGCACCTCATATTGAAGAACCAAACCACTTTTTAGACGTTTTTTTAGCGTTTATAAAAACAAATGAATACTCATAAGGATAAAATTGTTAAAATATGTGATGTTTATTTTTGATTTCAAATGCTAAATGTTAAGTATGAAAAGAACGAATACATTCAAAAACATAAAAGATGCAAAAGCGAGGTAAGATAAAACATTAAAATTTTTTCGGTATATATATAAAACCACTTCACCAAATTAATTCGGCGAAGTGGTTTTTTATGTTGATAGATATTTTATGTGGGAAGCTAAAGTTAGTTATACTTCTTTTTCATCATTTGCTTCTTGAATACGCTTGTTAACACGTGATAATAATTCATTGATTTTTTTACGTTGTTTAGAATCAACTAATATTAAAACTGTTCTTTCATCATGTTCATTACGCTTTTTATCAAAATAATCTTCTTGAGATAAGTTTTTAACCGCTTTAACAACTTGCGGTTGTTTATAATTTAAATGATTGATAATATCTTTTAGATAATATTCTTCGCTTTCATGTTCACTAATATATGTTAATACAGCGAATTCTTCGAAACTTACTGAAAACTCTTTTTTGATAATACTTTTTAATTTATCAGCGTACGTTACCATTGCTAATAGTTCAAAACAGTCATTTATTTTGGTGATAGCCATTTTTAATTCCTCCCTAATTTATATGCCCAATCTAATATACATATTAAAAATGTTTTTGTATAATAATTTGTCTTAATTCAAAGTTGAATACAAAGTTTTTATCATAATTTACAGCTCTGATATATTTGGGTAAAATATATTAAAACTAGCATTATTTAGTTTATTATAACTAAATTAAAATAGCAAGTAAACATAAAACTGATTAAACGGTATGGTAATGTTTAAATTTATTAATTCAATTATTTAAACACCAATCATTTAATTATAATAATTGCTCTAAATTTACAATTTACCACTATTTGATAAAAACTGTAAAAAACAAATTATATTTTAAAGATTTATTGTATTTATACTGTGCACATCTAATTTTTGGACCGCACAGTGTCAACATTTCTAGCTATGATATCTCCAGGTTTTAAACCTTCAATGATAAGCATAGTTTTTTTATTACCCGATTTTTCTGATTTAATAACCTTTTTAATAAATTTTTTATTTCTTAGTAAATAAACAAATTGTCCATTATCTATTGCAGTACGTGGTATTTCTATCAGAGTAGTTGGTTTTTCGATTTTTACATGTTCACCAAAAATGTGATCAGAGTTTGGTGAAATTTCAAGCAAATATTTAGATGGTTTAGATAAATTTGTTTGATTGATTGGAAGTTTAGATATATGCGTAATCTTACCAAAACTATTATTTGTAATATCACTACTTATCTTTACTTTGTCCTTGATATGTAAGTCGTTTTTTTCTTTCTCAGATATCTCTGCTCTTATGACAGGCTTAGGATCATAGATTTGGATTAAGGGTAGGTTTTGTGAAAGCATATGCGAGGGGTTTATGATGACGGTACCGGAAATGGGTGAGAAAATTGTAGTACGTAGTTTAGATTGTAAGTGGGAAATTTCAGTTTTTAAGTTAATAAGTTCAGCTGAAGTAGATTTATTAGTTTTAATAAGTTGAGCTAATAACTTTTGTTTTTGAGCGATGCGTTGTTCAATGTGAGGATTATAATACTCAAAAAGTGGTTGGTTTTGTGTTACTTTTGTTTCGGTTTGTACGAACCAGTCGTGGATAGCACCTTGAGAAGTATCATAATTGATCGATACTAACTGAGAAGGCTCTTGTCTTCCTATAAAGAATGGTGATTTTTTATAAGAAATTTTAACTGTTTCGATGTGCTCTTCAAAGTTATTACTATGTGTTTTTAAATAAAACCATAAGGATAGGGCGATTGTGCTAAAAAGGGTTAGTAACGTGGTTAATATGATAAAGATACGTTTCAAAATTTGTCACCTCTAGATGTATTATTGTACTGATTATACTGCTTTTATAACTACTGTGCCACAGAAAAAAAGAAGCTAAGACATATTAATTGTCTTAGCTTCTTATCATTAAAACAAACCCCAGGACTGTTATTATTAGTGAGGTAGGAGGACATAATTTTTTTGAATAAATTTAAATTGTATTTTGCATTCTAGGCTATCATTACTTAAAACAATCTTAAAAGTACGATGCCAATCATCATAGCGACGATACCAACGATTTTTCGCTTCGTAATTTTATTAACATAAGTACCTAATAATCCAAAGTGATCAATAATTATGCCCATTAACATCTGACCTAACATCACAATAATTGTAGTTAAAGCAGCACCTAGGTGTGGCATCAATATAATATTTGTAGTGACAAAAATCACTCCAAGTATGCCACCAATGAAATAAATTGGTTTTAATTTGCCTTTTTGCTGATCATAAGCCTTCATCTTAAGTGTTCTACTGAAGATTAAAGTTAGAATGAATAATGCTATGGTACCAATCGTAAATGAAATTAAAGACGCTAAAATTGATGAATGTAACTGTTGTCCTAATGCGCTATTAATCGCAGTTTGTATTGGTGGACAAAAGCCGAATACAAAACCGATGATCAACCAAATATATACTTGAGCATTCATGTTTTTATCTTTGGGATTGCTACGTACATAATTCATAAGTATAATGCCAAGCATTAAAAAGAGAATACCCAATACTTTAAACATAGTAAAAGGCTCTACATCCGCGCCAAACCAACCAAAAGTATCAATTGTAACGCCCATAATAATTTGGCCAGCAACTGTCATTACGACGGTTAAAGATGCACCTAATCTCGGCAGTAATAATAAATTCCCCGTAAGAAAAATAACACCTAATATACCGCCGACAAACCATAGGTAACTCAATGATTGATTACTATAGAAATCAGTAGTAAAAACATGTGGATTGGTAATTAAATTGATTAAGATTAAAAAGGTAGTTCCAGTAGCAAAAGAAATTGTAGATGCATAGAATGAAGACTTCGTATAAAGACTTAATCTTGAATTTATCGAAGTTTGAAAAGGAACAACCATCCCAGCAACAATTCCTACTAAATATAAAAAAATCATTAAATCACGCTTTCTTCAGAGATAATTATATTATATAGGAAAGGAGTGGATTTTCCTATGCTCGTTTCTATTTATAAAAGAGGAAAGTATAAAATAATGTACACAACTAATGAAATATAATAAAATAATTATGTTGATGTTATAATTAAAGGGAAATTATTAGATTTAAATTGAAAATCAAGACCTATAAAAATTAGTAAGATGAATTTTTGGTGGTTTAAAAATATATAGAAGTGGTGACAATTTACATTGAAACAACTTTCAATCGTACGCTTATTAGATGAAGAAACTTTTTTTATAGGTGCAGGAAGTAATGAAGGAATTCAAAAAGAACAATTTATTGAAGTATTAAATCCTAGGAAATCATATAAAAATCTTGCTCAAGTGACAGAAGTTTTTGGACAATATGCAATGTGTAAAAAATTAGGAAAAAGTAAGATTTTTTTCGGTGATACAGTTAGATTAAGACCGATTAGAAACAAAAAATATCATAAATAATATCGTATATGTGATAAAAAGCGAATGCAATTTGATTCGTTGTTTTGTCACTTTTTTTATTTAAAACAAGGTAGCAGCCTAATGCTTAAGTGCATCAGGCTGCTACGATTGTTTATATAATTTGTTTACTTCAGCTTTCGGTGACTATACAAATACACTAGAAAAATGATATATGTGTTTAAAATTTTATTGATTTAACTTTCAAAAATTAATTTTGTAGATTTATCTATGATTTGTGCTGCACGCACTGTAGTAGGAATCCCCGCCTTAGGACGTAAGATATCTAGAGCAACTAATTTGTTCATTCCGTCTTTTACTGTACTTTCATTGATGAAGTGCTCTATTTTGGGTAATTGTAATTTAATGTCTTTGTTAACAGCATCATTGAATATAAGTTCTAAAGTTTGACTCATAATATTTAACCTCCTTAATTAACTGTTTCAGTTTTAATGATTTCCACTGTTTCAAATTTTTCTCCAGTGATTTGTTCGATGATAGATTTGAAACTTTTAATTTGATCAGTTGTTGCTTGGGTATTCAGATTTGCAAAGTGACGTTTAAATTGTGTAGCTTTTCCATCTTTGTCATATGTTATTCGTGACATAGTGACGGCTAAGTGACTGATTTGGTTCATTTGCTTAACCTCCTTTCACTATATATATCGTTATTAAATTTCAAATGGGTCAAAAAAATTTGAAAAAATTAGACAAAATACTTTCATGTGACAAAAACATGATATATCATTAAATATGCAACATTAATTAATTCAGAGGTGAATTTATGAATCAAGTAGACCCTATTAGGAATACTAATGAGATAAAAGCGATGTATGAGGTTTTAAAAGCCAAATCCATGCGTGATTATCTGTTGTTTAAGTTTGCTATACATACTGGTGTGAAGCTTTCCTCATTATTAAATTTAAATGTAAGTGATGTGAAAATAGAGGACGATGATATAAAACACTATTGGATAGAGACGCATGCACCTAAAATTCAGATTAGATTACCAGAAACTTTGAGAAATGAATTAATGACATATATATCAGAACAACAATTGAAGAATGATGAGTTGTTATTTCAGTCTAATAGGACATTAAAAGGTCTATCGCGACAGCAAGCTTATCGCATTATTCATCTTGCTGCAGAAGATTTAGGAATGTTACATATTGGTTTGACGACGTTGCGTAAAACATTTGCCTATCATGCTTATCAATCAGGTATTTCAATATCGATTATTCAAAAGTACTTAGGACATCAAACAACCTTTGAAACAATGAAGTTTATAGGTATTTCTACAAAATCTAGCAAAACAACGATAGCTTTAAATTTGTAAATTATAGTTAAAGGGGGTATAGGATGAGTTTAGTTTATTTACTGAGTGCGATCATTTTAATTATGATGGTACTTTTGCTCACAATGACGAAACGAAAATTTCATAAATTTGCTGGGCCAATCGCTTTAATCGCTCCAATCATTTCTTCTGTTTACTTTCTATGGCAATTGCCACAAGTAATGAAGGGGCAATTTGTATCAATTAAAATCCCTTGGCTCACATTATTGGATATAAATATAGATTTTAGACTAGATGGATTAAGTTTATTTTTTAGTTTGTTAATATCGCTCATTGGACTAGCGGTGTTTTATTATGCTACACAATACTTATCAAAAGAACATGATCATTTACCGCGTTTTTATATATACTTATTGTTATTTATGTTCAGTATGCTTGGTATTGTTACAGCAAATAATACAATTTTGATGTATGTATTCTGGGAATTGACGAGTGTATCATCTTTCTTACTTATTGCTTACTGGTACAGTAAAGGTGCAAGTCAATTTGGTGCTATCCAATCGTTTATGATCACAGTTTTTGGTGGTCTTGCACTATTAACAGGTTTTATCATGATTTATATTGTTACGGGTACAAATTCTATTACATCGATCATTGCGCAAAGTGACAAAATAGCTGATAGTCAGTTGTTTATACCAATTATTATCTTGTTGCTTTTAGGTGCATTTACTAAATCAGCGCAATTTCCTTTCCATATTTGGTTACCAAAAGCCATGGAAGCACCGACACCCGTGAGTGCTTATTTACACTCTGCCACAATGGTAAAAGCAGGTATATTTTTACTATTTAGATTTACGCCTGTTTTAGGGCTAAGTGATTTTTATATTTATTGTGTCACTTTTGTTGGATTGATAACAATGATTTTTGGGGCGGTTAATGCCACTCGACAATATGATTTAAAAGGTATCTTAGCTTATTCTACAATCAGTCAACTAGGTATGATTGTTTCTATGGTCGGTCTCGGTGGAGGCTTTGCACAACATACTACTGGTGAACTATCTAAAGTTTACAGCCTTATTCTCTTCGCAGGTCTTTTCCATTTGATGAATCATGCGTTATTTAAAGGTGCTTTGTTTATGGGCGTTGGTATCATTGATCATGAAACAGGTACGAGGGATATACGTAAATTGTCTGGATTAAGAAAAGTACTGCCAATCACACATGTAGTTATGTTACTTTCAGCTTTATCTATGGCTGGTATCCCATTTCTTAATGGTTTCTTAAGTAAAGAAATGTTTTTTGATGGTTTGGTAAGTTCATACCAATTACCTCAATTTAATATCATTTTAACAATCACTATTGCAGTGATAGGTGTTGTTGCTAGTATTTTCACGCTTATTTATGCAGTTTACATGATTAAGGAAGTTTTCTGGGGATACTTTAAACATAATGATTCACCAGTACAAAGTCCTCATGAACCATTTTTATTTACACTACCTTCTGCAATTATGATGATTTTGTTGCCTATTGTGTTTTTTGTGCCAAATATATTTGGACATCATATTATTTTACCGGCATTACGAAGTATCACAATTGGAGAAAAAGTAGATAATATTGCACCGCATATATCACAATGGCATGGATTTAATTTACCGCTGTTGTTAAGTTTCATTGTGATTGTTGTAGGTTTTATAGCAGCGCTTAAAATTGATTGGAAAAAACAATCCGAAAAAATTAGAGTCAAATCTATAACAGATGTTTATTTAGACTCATATAAACAGTTTGAAAATTATTCAGGTTATAGTATTCGTACATTGATGAATAACCGTTTGAATCATTATATTATATTAACGTTAGCGGTTTTCATCATAGTAGTTGTTTATGGGATCATCCAAGCTGGATTTCCCGACGTTAAACAGATACATGTCAGTGAATTTGGCCCATTAGAAATCATCACGTTAATTGTTGTATTTATTCTAGGTATTGCTTTAACGTTTATTCGTCAACGTTTAACTATGGTAATATTAAACGGTATTATTGGTTATTGTGTAACGATATTCTTCATTTTAATGAAAGCACCAGACTTAGCGCTGACGCAATTAGTGGTAGAAACAATAACTACAATATTGTTTATTGTAAGTTTTTCACGCTTACCAAACGTACCACGTTCAAAAGTTCATAAGAAACGAGAAGCTGTTAAGATTATTGTTTCATTAATGATGGCGATTACTGTAGTTACACTTGTTTTCATTGCTCAACAGGGTCAAACTATGCCAACGATTTCAACTTTTTATCACGATGCATATAAACTTGCAGGCGGTAAAAATATTGTAAATGCTATTCTTGGTGATTTTCGTGCTATGGATACCTTATTTGAAGGTATGGTATTAATCATCGCTGGTTTGGGTATCTATACATTACTTAACTTTAAAGAACGGAGGGGTCAAGATGAAAGAGAATGATGTAGTCTTACGAACAATTACTAAAATTGTTGTATTTATATTGTTAACATTCGGGTTCTACTTATTTTTAGCAGGACATAATAATCCTGGCGGTGGATTTATCGGTGGACTTGTATTCAGTTCTGCATTTTTACTTATGTTCTTGGCCTTCGACGTTAAACAAGTATTAGTCGCTTTACCACTTGATTTTAGAATATTAATGATCACCGGATCTTTAGTATCATTTGCTACTGCTGTCATACCAATGTTCTTCGGTAAACCGTTCCTTTACCAAACAGATGCATACGTTCAATTACCGATATTAGGTGAAGTACATTTAACAACTGTTACGCTTTTTGAAGCTGGCATTGTTTTAGCGGTCGTAGGCGTTGTAGTAACAGTTATGCTATCAATAAGTGGTGGTCGCTCATGAATTTGATATTGTTAATGGTGATTGGCTTCTTAATATTTATAGGAACGTATATGATATTATCAGTCAATTTAATCCGTATCGTCATAGGTATTTCAATTTATACACACGCAGGAAATTTAATTATCATGAGCATGGGTCGCTATGGTAAGAATATGGTAGAACCACTTATTGGTGAAGGTAGTAAAAATTTCGTAGATCCATTGTTGCAAGCTATTGTATTGACTGCTATTGTGATAGGTTTTGCCATGACCGCGTTTTTACTTGTGCTCGTATATAGAACATATCGAGTTACTAAAGAAGATGAAATTGATGTGTTAAGAGGTGATGACGATAATGATGAGTAATTTGTTAATTCTGCCATTACTTCTGCCAGCAATTTGTGCGCTTGTACTGGTATTTATCCGTACACATAGCAGATTATCAAGAATTTTTTCAATTGGCACAATGTCTATTACGACAATCATATCTTTATTGTTATTGATTTATGTTATGCAACATAAGCCAATCGCTTTAGATTTTGGTGGCTGGAAAGCACCTTATGGAATTCAATTTGTTGGTGATTCATTGAGTTTACTCATGGTCACGACATCGAGTTTTGTCGTTACGTTAATTATGGCATATGGTTTTGGTAGCAGAGAAAAAAGAGCAATTCGTTATTACTTACCGAGTTTTATTCTGTTTTTAACAGTAGGCGTTATTGGTTCGTTTTTAACTGCAGATTTATTTAATATATATGTCATGTTTGAGGTAATGTTGCTTGCGTCGTTTGTGTTAATTACGTTAGGACAATCAGTTGAACAGTTACGTGCAGCTATTATTTACGTTGTACTTAATATTTTAGGTTCTTGGTTGTTATTATTAGGCATCGGTTTATTATACAAACTTACTGGTACCTTAAACTTTGCTTTAGTAGCGCAAAGACTAACTGAGATGCAAGGAGAAAGTTCAGTAGTAATTATTTCAATGGTGTTTTTAATTGCATTTGGTGCCAAAGCTGCGCTTGTATTATTCATGTGGCTTCCGAAAGCATATGCTGTTTTAAACACTGAGTTAGCAGCATTATTTGCAGCATTAATGACAAAAGTAGGCGCTTATGCCTTGATTCGTTTCTTCACACTGTTATTTGATAATTATAGTGGTATTACACATCCACTATTGGTTGTCTTATCTTGTATAACAATGTTAATTGGTGCATTTGGCGTCTTAGCTTATCGAGATATTAAAAAAATAGCAGCATATCAAGTTATTCTTTCTATTGGTTTTATAATTTTAGGTCTAGGATCAAATACAATTTCAGGTGTCAATGGTGCTATTTTTTATCTGACAAATGATATTGTTGTGAAAACATTGCTATTCTTTATCATTGGTAGCTTAGTATATATTACTGGTTATCGACAATATAAAAATTTATATGGTTTAGCTAAAAGAGAACCATTCTTTGGTGTAGCATTTGTGGTAATGATTTTAGCAATTGGTGGTGTGCCACCATTTAGTGGTTTCCCTGGAAAAGTGTTTATTTTTAAAGGTGCTGTTGAAAATGGTAATTATATTGGTTTAACTTTGATGATTTTAACTAGTCTAATTGGTATGTTTAGCTTGTTTAGAATTTTCTTCACAATGTATTTAGGTAATTCTGATAAAGGTGAACATATAGACTTCAAACCAATTCCTAGATATCGTAAAGGCTTAATCGGCATTCTTGTAGCAGCAATTATCGGTATGGGACTAGCGGCACCATTGATTTTCAAAGTAACTGATAATGCTACCCATTTAAATATGGATGATGGATTATATGAAAAAATGGTCAATCCTCATTTAGTGAAGGAGGAGAAATAATGAGACAAGTCTTACTTAATATGGTCATTGCATTTTTATGGGTGCTATTTCAAGATGAAGAATCATTTAAAGCTTCTACCTTCTTCTCAGGTTATCTAATTGGTTTAGTAGTTATTTATATACTACATCGTTTTTTTGGCCAACAATTTTATTTAAAAAAAGTTTGGGTAGCATTTAAATTTTTAACGGTATACTTATATCAGTTAATTACATCAAGTATGACCACAATCAACTACATTTTATTTAAAACGAAAGATTTAAATCCTGGTTTAGTTAGATATGAAACGACTTTAGAAACAGATTGGGAAGTTTCATTTTTAACGATTCTAATTATAATTACACCTGGTTCCACAGTTATTAGAATTTCAAAGGAAAGAAAAAAGATTTTTATACATGCAATTGATATCTCTGAAAAAGAAAAACAGAAACTGCTTAAAAGTATTAGACAATATGAAGGTCTCATATTGGAGGTGGCAGAATGATCGAATCACTGATAAATTTCTTTATAACAAGTTCAATTATTTTGTTTGGTATCGCACTTATTTTAACGTTGTTTAGGTTAGTAAAAGGACCAACGACGGCTGATAGGGTGGTTGCATTTGATACTGCTAGTGCCATATTAATGTCAACGGTTGGTGTGTTAAGTATTGTTTTTGGTACTTTTTCTTTCTTAGATTCTATCTTGTTGATTGCGATCATTTCCTTTGTAAGCACCGTTTCTATTTCAAGATTTATAGAGGGGGGGCATGTCTTTAATGCAAATAACAAGCGAAATCGTTAATTTAATTGCAGCGTTTATGATGTTCTTGGGCAGTATTATAGCTTTGATTAGTGCAATTGGTCTTATTAAGTTCCAAGACGTATTTTTAAGAAGTCATGCCTCTACGAAAAGTTCTACATTATCGGTATTGTTAACGCTGGTAGGTGTTGTCATTTATTTCATTTCTTCACAAGGTTATTTAAGTGTTAGGATGATTTTAGCATTGGTATTTATCAATTTGACTTCTCCAGTAGGTGGGCACTTAATATCTAGAGCAGCATACCGAACAGGCGCTTATATGTATAGGAAAAGTGATGCACCTAAACAAACAAGTATCTTATTAAGCGCTTCGGAAAATGACACATTTGAACAATTGAAAAAACGTGCTCAAATACGTGAAGAGCGTAGACATAAAATTAATGAAAAAGAACAAGATAAGTATTAATTTAAATACAACCTACTTGTAGATTATATATTAGACTAGGCGGGTTAGAAATCAAAATTAAGTTTGATCTCTAATCCGCTATTTATATATAACGTTATAAATGTTTTGTTAGTATTGATGTTTGTGAAATAACAAAATTTTATCATGGTTGAAGTGCAATACATTTTAGTGGCTACTAAAAAAATGATAAAATTATATATATTTGTAATTGTGTTAATGTAAAAAAATACATATCAGGTAAACATCATTGTTCGTATAAACAAAGATATGTAAGAGTTTGAGACACAATATGTTCATAAATAAACGATTGTATTTTTGTTTCAACCTCAACAATTATGAAAGTTTAAATGTTGAAAAGAGGTGAAACCATGCAAATATTCGAAACGATACTTATATTTTTAGCGGTAGTAATCGCAAGTTCTTTAGTGCATATACTATTACCTAAAATTCCTTTAGCTTTTATTCAAATTATCCTCGGTATGTTACTGTATATTACACCAGTTCCCGTCGAGTTCCATTTTGATTCGGAATTATTTATGGTTGCATTGATAGCACCGCTATTATTTGTTGAAGGTGTAAAAGTCTCTCGTGTGCATTTAAGGCGTTATATCAAACCGGTTTTAATGATGGCATTAGGTCTTGTAGTAACTACTGTAATCGTAGTTGGCTTATTTGTACATTGGATTTGGCCTGAGCTTCCATTAGCTGCCGCGTTTGCGCTAGCTGCAATCTTATGTCCAACTGATGCTGTTGCTGTTCAAGCAATTACGAATGGTAAAGTACTACCCAAAGGCTCTATGACAATTTTAGAGGGTGAATCATTATTAAATGATGCTGCTGGTATCATATCTTTTAAAATTGCTGTAGCTGCATTGATTACGGGTGGCTTTTCAATGGTGAATGCAGTTGAACAATTTTTAGTATCCTCAATTGGTGGATTTATTGTCGGTTTAATTATTGGCGTAGCACTCGTTAGGTTTAGAGTATCACTTTCCAGAAGAGGTATAGAAAATATAAATATGTTTACATTTATACAGCTTGTGACGCCTTTTATTACATATCTCGTTGCTGAAATGTTTCATTCTTCAGGTATTATTGCAGCTGTAGTAGCAGGTTTGGTACATGGTTTTGAACGCGACCGAATTGCACAAGCACGTACTAGATTACAAATGAGTTATAACCATACCTGGAATATATTGGGCTATGCATTAAATGGTTTTGTTTTTTCTATTTTAGGATTTTTAGTTCCAGAACTTGTTGGTCGAATTATAGAAAATGAACCCCATAATTTTATTTTTCTAATTGTAGTTACAGTTTTAATTGCTTTAGCAATATATTTATTTAGATTTTTATGGGTTTTTGTTTTATATCCTTATTTTTATTTACCAATCAGTCCATTCCAAAAAATACTTACGAATTATGAAGACAATACGAAAGTCACTGAGAAACCACCGAAACGTGGTATGTATGCTTTCATTATGACGTTGTGTGGTGTACATGGGACAATTTCTTTAGCGATTGCCTTAACATTACCTTATATGTTGGCAGATCATCATTCGTTTGTATTTAGAGATGACTTATTATTTATCGCATCCGGTATGGTCATTATAAGTTTAATTATTGCACAATTTGTGCTACCTATTGTGACACCTAATGCGGTTCAACCAAAACAACACGGTATGAGCTTTAAAAAAGCAAGGGTATATATTTTAGAAAATGTTATAGAACACTTAAATAAATTATCTTCTGAAGAATCTAGTTATCTATATGGTAATGTTATTAAAGAATATCATGATAAATTAGCATTTCTTAAAACCGTTGAGAACGAAGATGAAAATACCAAAGAGTTAGAACGGTTACAAAAAATCGCTTTTGATGTTGAAAATAATACGTTGAATAGTTTGGTATCTAATGGTGATATAACAACAAATATCTTAGATAACTATATGCGCTATGCGGAACGTACTCAGGTTTATAAACAATCTTCTCTAATTCAACGTATTAAAGTGGAATTAAAAACATTTATTTTAAAAAGTAGAATTAAAACAAAAGTGAGAACGAATGCAGCATCCTCGTTATCAGTGATTGAAAACTTGAGAGAAATTTCTAATGTTATGAGGACCGTGCATTATCGTGTAGTTAGTCGTTTAGGTAAAGAAACGACTGAAGAAAATAAATTAGAAGTAGGCATGATTTGTGATAGTTATTTAATGAGAATTGAAAACTTAACGCCTTCTAATTTCTTTAATCCAAAAAGTGAAACTTCTATCACTAAAATTAAATTGGGTGCACTTAGAGAACAGCGTCGTGTTCTGAATCAACTTACTGAAGACGAAGAAATTAGTGAAGTTACTGCGCTAAAATTACGTGAAGCGATTAATTATGATGAGATGATTATCGTTGATAGTTTAACAGATTAAAGTAAATGGTTGGCAACTTTACTTCATGCTCAGATGAAAGAAGTTGTGAGATGCAACTTCTTTTAAAAAATTAGGACTAATCCATTTTGGTGGATTAGTCTTTTTTTATTATGATTTTAGTTGTGCATCAATCCTACTAATTCAGCAGAGCTGAAAAGTATAAAGGGGGAACGCCTGAGCAAAGCTGAAAAGTAAGACTAAAAAAATCTCCATCAATGGGGGGAGGAGCCAACCATTGATGGAGTTAAGGGAGATAGATGATTTAAGGCTTGAATACCACCATACCGTACGTCATTAGGAGGGAAACGTACGGTATGGGGCTACTCACCTACAATGTAGGTTAAATAGCCTTATTTTATTCCATACTTCCGTGAACAGTATTGATATTTTCTTGCATCATATTAAAATATGAATCTCCTTTAGAACCTTTCTTACCTATAGAATCGGTATAAACCTCTCCATAAATATCTAAGTTTGTTTCTTCACTTAGACTTTGCATACTTTTCTTATCCACACTCGTTTCTACAAGTAAATGTTTAAGGTTATTGTCTTGTACAAATTTTACAGCTTGTTTCATTTGTTCAGGTGTACCTTGTTTCTCAGTATTGATTTCCCAAATGTAACCAGGTTTAATATCAAACTGTTTTGAGAAATATTTAAAAGCACCTTCACTTGTTATCATCGCACGTTGTTCTTTCGGTATATCATTAAATTTATCGTGACTTTCTTTTTTCAAATCTTCTAATTTAGCTATGTAATCTTTGGTATTGCTTTGGATATCATCTTTATATTTGTCATTCTTCTTAATCAAGGCTTTGCTTATTTCTTCTACATACTTAATACCATTATCTAAACTTAACCAAGCATGAGGATCTTGTTTTGATTCATCGCCTTCTTTAGCCCCGTTTAAGTATAAAGGTTTAACATTTTTTGAAACTTTAACAACAGAGCCATCTTCATATGACTTATTAGCTTGTGATAATGCGTTTTCAAACCAACCGTTACCTGTTTCTAAGTTTAGACCGTTATAGAATACAACGTCAGCATCAGTTAATGCCTTAATATCTTTTGGTTTTACTTCATATTCATGTGGATCTTGACCGATTGGAACGATGCTATGAATTTCTACGTTATCGCCACCAACGTTTTTGACCATGTCATAAAGGATTGAGTTTGTTGTTACTACCTTTATTTTTTCATTGGATTGCGAAGTAGAATCGTTGTTTCCTTTGCCACATGCACTTAAAAATAATATAAGAATCATTGTAATTGTTAATAATTTTTTCATTAAATTGCTCCTTTTTTTGAGAAAAATTGCATTTTATTACAAGTGAAAATAATGATATAAATGATAAACGCACATAAGACGATAGTTGCACCACTTGGAATATTATAAATGTAACTAAAGTACATTCCGACGATTGAACTTATAACACTAATAAGACTGGAAATGATCATCATCGTATGTAGTTTTTTAGCGATTAAAAATGCAGCTGAAGCAGGCGTAATCAATAATGCAACAACTAATATAATACCTACTGTTTGTATGCTTGCTACTGTAACGAGTGAGAGCAATAACATAACAAAATAGTGTAAGAATGTAGTGTTTAAACCACTCATTCTACTGAAAATTGGATCGAATGTAGAAATCATTAATGGTCTATAGAAAGTTATGATTAAAACCATAACAATCAAACCAACTATGACAGTGGACCAAAAAGTAGCGTGTGTAACTGCTAATAGATTTCCAAAAAGAATATGATATAGGTCGGTGGTACTATTAATTAAACTAATTAAAATGACCCCGGTAGCTAAAAATGCTGTAAAACTAATACCTATAGCTGCATCAGGCTTGGTCTTGCTACTTTTAGTAATGAATCCGATAAAGATGCTTGCAATCATACCTGTCACTAACGCTCCAATAAACATAGGAACGCCGAATAAAAACGATAACGCAACACCAGGTAAAACTGCATGACTCATTGCATCTCCCATAAGGGAAAGACCTCTTAGTACAATGAGGCAACCTACTGTACCACAAACGATTCCTACAATAATTGAAATAATCAATGCATTGCTTAAAAATTTGTATTCAAATAGGTGTTGAAAAAATTCCATATCGTGTTACTTCCTTTCTATTTATGCCGATTCTGACTTTTCTTGATCTTCTTGTGTGGGATTTAAGAAAGTTTCGTTTAAATGCTCTGGTTGCATAGCAACATGACTTTCTCCAAAGAAACGAATTGTTTTGTTTAAAAGAATAACACGATTAAAATACTTTTCTGCTTTAGATAAATCATGATGAACAATTAAAAGTAATTTCCCGGCTTTTTTAAGCTCGTTTAATTGAGACATTATGATTTGTTCACTGTGGAAATCGATACCTACAAAGGGTTCGTCTAAAAGATAGAGCGTACTTTCTGTCATGAGTGCTCTCGCTACTAAAACCCTTTGTAATTGACCACCACTGAGCGCAGAAATTTGTCGATTTCTTAAATCTTGCAATTCTAATGTTGTTAGCAGCTGATTAAGTCTAGCTCGCGTTTTAGGGGTAACAAACCTAAACCAACCAATATCTTTGTAAGCACCCGAAAGTACAACATCTTCTACCTTAATTGGGAAGTCTAAGTCAATATGCGCTTTTTGTGGGATATATGTAACATTTTTAAGTGTTTGTTGTATAGCAATGTTATGTAAGTTAGCAATGCCTGTTGACTTGAATTCACCAATAATTGATTTGAGTAAGGAAGATTTACCAGCTCCATTGGGTCCCATAATACCTATAATTTCACCTTTTATGGGAATTTCTAAATTGATATTATCTAAGACATGTTTATTCCCCAAAGTGA
This sequence comes from Staphylococcus sp. GDY8P198P, assembly GCF_017891615.1. NCBI lineage: Bacteria > Bacillati > Bacillota > Bacilli > Caryophanales > Staphylococcaceae > Staphylococcus > Staphylococcus sp. GDY8P198P. The sequence continues at coordinate 51,195 of NZ_JAESJQ010000012.1, read as the reverse complement.
GATTTAAGTTATTAATTTCTAACATTTTTCTACCTCCTTAAATTAAATTTTAGGCTAACCTAATTTAATTTATAATATAACATTAACTTTTAGCGTGTCAAGTAGATTCGTGATACAATAAAGTGAATGACTTGAGAGGTGAAACCATGCTAACTGAAGAAAAAGAAGATTATTTAAAGGCAATTTTAACCCATAATGGCGATCATTCTTTCGTTTCAAACAAGACATTATCCCAGTATTTAAATATCAAACCACCATCTGTAAGTGAAATGGTGAATCGTTTAGAGAAATCAGGATTTGTAGAAACGAAGCCATATAAAGGTGTGCAGCTATCAGAAGAAGGATTGACATATACCTTAGATATCATAAAAAGACATCGATTATTAGAGTTATTTTTAATTAAGATATTAGAATATAATTGGGAAGAGGTACATCAGGAAGCTGAGGTACTAGAACATAAAGTTTCACACTTATTTGTTGAACGGTTAGATAAATTATTAGATTATCCAGTAACCTGTCCACACGGTGGTGTTATCCCTAGAGACAGTAAATACAAAGAGATATATACTACAGATTTATTGTCGTTTGAAGCGGGTGATCTAGTGACGATAAAACGTGTGCGAGATAGAACGGAATTATTAGTTTATTTAACGAGTAAATCCATATTGATTGGTGAACAAATAAAAATATTAGATAAAGATGATACGAATAAAGTGATGATGGTGCAGAAAGAAGAAAAAGTGACTGTACTGAGTTATGACAATGCTAAACATATTTATGCGGAAAAATAATAAATTGAATACTAGCATTTTTTAAGTTGATATTTAGACTGATCTAGTAAAATTATTTGTTTAAAGTATGTGAAAAAGCGTGGCATTGCAATCATATTTAAAAGTTAACAATTTAGTTGAAACGAAAAAGCGAAATCTAAATAAAAATTAGATTTCGCTTTTTTTGAAGCGGTCTAAGGGATAAAATACACTCGGAATAATTGATAAACTGTAAATAAATTGATGGCTATCCAAATAAAGCTATAGATAAAAGTTGGAATATGAGTCAATGTTTTTAAAGTACTACCATCCCAAGTGATTTCATCTGTCGAGATAGTTAATTTGAATATTGTCCAAGAAGATTGAAGTACTTCTCCTAGTAAAACACCTAATATAAAATGTTGTGTGATAGTTACAACATAAAGTATCGTCAATTGGTTTTCACTTTTAAATAAGCAATATAATAAAAAAACCAAAAGTATTACGATGAACATTGGTAACAACTTTCTAGAAGTTAAGCATACAAAATATATAAATATTAATAGGTAGGCAGTGATAAATAAACTTGGATATTGATATTGCGTTGATAGAAAACCTATATATAACATAAGTGGGGGCATAACGTAGCCACCAAATGTGGTGATGGACTGCCCGAGGCCATTTTTTGATTGTGTTATGGCGAAGCCTTGTTGAGATGTTGCTAGACGTTCTGATGGTCTTGCGACAATCACTAAGTCTCTTGCTTTGCCTCCGCTTAATTTATTAAATAATATATGGCCGAACTCATGTGTTAATACAGGAATATAATTGAAATAGATATCTAAAAGTTGGTTTATGGATTTATTTCGATAAGTATGTATAATGATATAGATTATGGCAACCAAAATAATCCAGTAAAGATGTAATTGAATAGACGAGCTGAAAAATGCATGTAGTTTAGACATGAAATACCTCATTTGTATAATACGATTATTTGATGTTTTACGAGATACGGTATTGGTAAAACAGCATCTCACATATAACAGTATAAAGTAAGAACACCCATAAAGCATTTGGACTTTTGTCGTATATTATCGCTTAACACTGTTTGACCTAGGTTTTATGGATATTGTAATATATGCGAGAGTGACTGTATTCATATTACAAGAAAAATATTATAGCGTATCGAGAAAAAGAGTTGAGTTAGGAGATAACCAATCATGACAAGAGCTAATCAATTAGAAAAGGTAAACGTATTATCTGTTTTATTTGATAATGTAACACTGACAGAAATGCGTGACCGCGTAAAACTTTTTTTTGAATCAGAAACTGACAAAAATTTATTTATTGTAACTGCTAATCCTGAAATTGTTGATTTTGCTACCGAAAATGCAATTTATCGTAAGTTGATCAACAGTGCAAACTATGTAATTCCAGATGGTACAGGTGTAGTTATGGCTTCAAAATTGCTTAAAAAACCATTGAAAGAGCGTGTACCAGGTATAGAATTAATGGAAGCATGTTTAAAGATTGCTAATGCTAATTATCAAAAAGTTTTTTTATTAGGTGCAAAAGACGAGGTTGTAGTGAAAGCTGTAAGTCAATTAAGTGAAAAATACCCCAATATTAATTTTGATTATCATCATGGCTATTTTAACTTAGAAGATGAAACAGTATTGAAACACGTTAGTTCATTTAATCCAGATTATGTTTTCGTTGGTATGGGTTATCCAAAGCAGGAACAATGGATTGAACGTCATGATAATCATTTTAAACAGACGTTACTGATGGGTGTCGGTGGATCTATTGAAGTTTTTAGTGGAACGAAAAAAAGAGCACCAAAAATATTTCGCAAATTAAATATAGAATGGGTTTATCGTTTTATCATTGATTGGAAGCGGTTTGGCAGAATGAAAGCAATACCGAAATTTGTATTTAAAGTGATTAAGCAAAAAACCAAGCAATAATAAAAAACGGTTATAGCGTCGTTTGAGCTATAGCCGGTTTTTTTACTAAAATGAGCTTGATATGTTTTACAATTACTAGTTTAACGAGATGATTATCAGTCCATTAAAATTGCTATGCAATTGGACAGTCGTTATCTATTACATTTAATACGTAATAACATTATTTAACTTCAAATCTTGAATTATCTAATTTATTTCTAAATGCTTTTTGTTCCTCTTTGGAATATTTTTTAAAACCATTCAGAAATTTTTCATATTCAGGTAGGACTTCGTCTAATTCTCCAAATTCTTTTAATTTCCCAGCTTCTATCCATGCGATTTTAGTGCAAAATTCACGCACTTGTTTCATATTATGACTAACGAAGAAGATGGTTTTACCTTGCTTTTTATACTCATAAATTTTATCTAAACATTTTTGAGCAAAAGTTTGGTCTCCAACAGATAATGCTTCATCTATGACAAGAATGTCTGGATTTGTCGTGATATTAATTGAGAAACCTAACTTGGCACGCATACCACTAGAATATTTTTTAACAGGTTGATAAATGAATTCTCCTAATTCACTGAATTCAATAATATCAGGTGTTAATTCTTTAATTTGTTTTCTTGTGAATCCCATGCATAACATTTTGAATTCTATGTTTTCAATACCTGTTAACTGTCCATTTAAACCAGCATTAATTGCAATTACGCTAACTTCACCGTGGCGATCAACATCTCCAGCAGTAGGAGATAGGGATCCACCAATAATATTACTAAGCGTAGATTTGCCTGACCCATTGATGCCTACGAGACCTATAACATCACCTTCGTATGCAGTTAGTGATAAATCATTCAGCGCATAAAAGGTTTTATTTTTATTAAAAGGGACTAAAGCATCCTTTAAACGCTCTTTATTATTGCGATAGATACGGTATTCTTTAGTTACATGTTCAATGTTAACCGATACATTCATAATTTTACCTTCCTTATTTGCAGATAGTATATAGTATATTATATTATATATTAGTTGTTAAATTTATTAACCTATTGTAAAGTAAGTGAGTACAAATTTTAAGATAACGTTCTTATACAATTGTTAAAGTTTACTGAATTTAAGTTAAAAAATCAACTAAAATGAAGTCATTTTAGCATAGTTGTTTTTCTATTATACAACAATCATATGTGTAAGCACATCCGCTTTCACCACATAAAATATTTAATTTACTTAATTAAATATAGGTTGTTAAGATTAATAACAAAGCGTATATTAGATTTGAATGAAGTCTTTTTTATAGCATAATTATGATTAGCAAATTGATTGAAAGTGTGGTTTATTTAAATGAGTGCAGTGTGGGTAGTCTTAAAAGAGCATTTTAAAAATTTCTATCTAATTCAAAGGTTAGCACAGTTCCAAGTTAAAATTACTAACACCAATAATTACCTCGGTATGGCCTGGGAATTAATTAATCCAGCAATGCAAATTATGGTTTATTGGTTTGTATTCGGTCTTGGAATTAGAACTAATAATCCAATCGAAGGTGTGCCATTTATTTATTGGTTACTCGTTGGTATTAGTATGTGGTTCTTTGTGAACCAAGGTATTTTAGAAGGTACGAAATCCATCGCAAGTAAATATAATCATGTCGCTAAGATGAATTTCCCATTATCAATTATACCATCATATATAGTGATGAGTAGGTTCTATGGGCATATCGCACTATTAGTTGCTGTTATTTTATTATGTATGCTAGGCGGATATTATCCATCAATCTATACATTACAATTATTTTTATATGTGCCGTTTGCACTAATTTTCACTACAACAGTAGCGCTGTTTACCTCTACGTTAGGTGTACTAGTAAAAGATACACAACCAGCAATACAAGCATTAATGAGAATGGTATTCTTTGCTTCATCTATTTTAATCGTACCGCCAGAAGGTATCGTTAAAGATGTTATGCAACTAAATCCAATATATTATCTTGCTGAGGCGTATCGTGCATCTGTTCTATACAATGAATGGTATTTTATTACACATTGGGAATTAACATTCTATAATTTCTTTATCATCGTATTTTTATTTGTTATAGGATCAATTTTGCATATGCGTTATAGAGATCATTTTGCAGACTTTATGTAATGGAATTTAGACAAAAACGTGTTATATTAAATCCTTTGATGGCTTAAATGTCGTTAAAGGATTTTTCTATAATTTTAAATATAAAATAGCTATAATAAAAGAGAATAAATAATAACCGGCGGTGGAAATTTGAGACAGTTAATAAAAAAGCTTTATATGACAATCATTAGCTTTTTAAATTTGATATATGTAAAGAAAAAAATAGATCCACAGCATATTGTGGTCATGATGACATTTGTTGAAGATGTAATTCCAATTATTGAAGCATTAAATCGAAAATCTTATAAAGTGACAGTGATTGCTAAGGAAATAAATAGAAAACATGTTGAACGATTAGACAATGTGACATTTATACCTGCAGGCAATAAACAAGTCTTCAAACATATAAAGGCGATGAGTACAGCAAAAATCATAGTGATAGATACATATTATTTATTATTTGGTGGTTTCAAAAAGAAATCACAACAGACAATGATTCAAACCTGGCACGCTGTTGGCGCTTTGAAAAATTTTGGACTTACTGACCACCAAGTAGATTTAAATAATAAAAAAATGGTGAAGCAATATAAAAAAGTTTATCAGGCTACTGATAAATATTTAGTGGGGGGCGAGCCAATGGTGGATTGCTTTAAAGTCTCATTTGGCGCACGCGATAATCAGTTTTTAAGAACTGGATTGCCACGGCTTGTTCCATATACGAATTTAGACATCAAACAAAAGCAACAAGCATTAAAATCACAATATGGTATCAAGGATAAATTAGCACTTTATGTACCAACGTACCGCGAACATCATCAAGCCAATCAAGTTATTGATAAAGTGCGTTTTGAAACAGCGTTGCCTTCATATACATTGATTAGTAAATTGCATCCGTCTTTACCTCAAGATAAGCAAAATCATATAAATCTACAATCACTAATGATTATGGCGGACGTTATTATCACAGATTACAGTTCATTAGCAATAGAGGCAAGTTTATTAAATAAGCCAACGCTATTTTATGTCTACGATGAAGCAAATTATGAAAAAGTACGGGGGCTAAATTCATATTATTATGAAATTCCAGAACTTTATAAAGCATATAGTGAAGAAGGCATCGTTCATATACTTCAAGCACATGCAAGTGAATTAAAGCCGTTATTTAAAAATTGGCATGACTATAATGATCAAAATAGTTTGAATCAGGTTATAAATCATATAGAGAAAATGGTGAAAACATGAAAATATCAATTATCATACCCGTTTATAATGCAGCAAATACAATTCAAAGAGCGATAAGTTCTGTAGATACAAAGCAAGATTATGAAATTATTTGTATCAATGATGGTTCAACAGATGAGAGTAAACAAGTTTTAGAAAGATTACAAAAAGCATACAAAAACATTCGGATTATTAATCAGGAAAATCAAGGTGCAGCGATGAGTAGAAATAATGCATTGGCCTACGTCACAGGTGATGCTTTTATGTTTTTAGATGCAGATGATGTGTTTTTGCCTAATAGTATAGATGCTATGGCCGATTACTTTCAACAGGATGAACATGTAGATATTGTATTAGGACAAATTGGTAGGTTAAATAATGGCACATGGCAAAGTTTTTATACGCATCAGCCAATACAAAAATTTGATAAAGTAAATTTAGCACAATGTCCTGAAATGATGCAGTCTATCGGACCTGGAGGTAAGTTATTCAGTGCCACATTCAAAGACTTACGATTTGATGAAGATGTAGTGTTTTGCGAAGAACATACATTTATGATAAAAGCGTATAAGAAAGCGCGGGATGTACAATTATTACCATTTATTGTGTATGGTTATCATGAAGAAAAAGGGTCAGTCACAGCTCAAAGGGCAGATCGATTTGTAAATTACATGAGTGATGCGATTAAAGTAAGACATAGAGTGATGGATACATTGTTGTTAAGAGAAGAAAGGATTTATTATAGTTATCGTATGGATGAGCTCATTGTCAGTTATTTGCTTCAAGCATATCTCACAAATAATAAAAAACTTACAGACTCATTTTTAGATGTTGTAACGACTTATATGCATAATATGCAGGAAGCAGATTATGCAGGAGAGGCAATGTTTAGAATAATTAAGGTTGTTGAACAATGTGGTAAGAACTGGAATAAATCATTATATAAAAAATGGCAAGAAGCATTACTTAATGTTGGCATTGGTAGACCGAACTATTACCGTTTTCAAATTGAAGTGTTACCGAAACGTGTAAAATTCAGGGGCAAGTTGAAATTAAAACAAATACTAAAAAAATGAATTTTGGGTATAGTTCGTAAACTTTAAATCAGTGTGCTATACTTTTAAAAAATGTAAATTTTAATTAAATTTTGTTAAGGAGTATGAGCGTATGAAACGTGTTATTACTTATGGAACGTATGATTTATTACATTATGGTCACATTGAATTATTAAGAAGAGCTAGAGAAATGGGCGATTATTTAGTAGTTGCATTATCTACAGATGAATTTAATCGCATTAAAAATAAAAAGTCTTATTACAATTATGAACAACGAAAAATGATGTTAGAGTCTATTCGTTATGTTGATCTTGTAATCCCTGAAAGTGGATGGGGACAAAAAGAGATCGACGTTGATCGTTATGAAATCGATACTTTTGTAATGGGGCATGACTGGGAAGGTGAATTTGACTTCTTGAAAGATAAATGTGAAGTGATTTACCTTAACCGTACAGAAGGCATTTCCACTACTAAAATCAAAAAAGAACTTTATGGTGATGCAGAAAAATAAATTGACAATGATTTGTCGATAATGAATTGTAATTTTAATAAATCATATGTTTAGTAAATATATTAAGCGAGGCTGGGACTTTATAATGTCCCAGCCTCAATTTGTTTAGTCATCGAATTATCAACAGAGTAAAAGCCCCGAGAAGATTGCTAAGTTAAAGCATCTTTTCGGGACTGAATTTTGGTACTGATATTCGGGTACTTTATTTATGATTTTTTCTATTTTTGAAAGTTTCGATAATAAGATAAATAATAATTGCGATTGCAGCTATGATTAAAATCGTTCCTAATAAAGTGAGAATTGGATGTTCATCCCACGTCGTTTTCACAACTGTAGTAGTTTGATGTAGGATTGGTTTACTTACATTAACTGTTGGAGGACCGTATTTTTCAGAAATGAATTTACGGTCATACTCAATATGTAATTTACCATCCTCGATTACATATTTATAATCATTTTTATCAAAATCTTTTGGAAGCACATCGTATAAGTCTTTTTCTACATAATATGTTTTCCCATTAATTTCGTGATTGCCTTTAGAAATAATTTTTTGGTATTTAAATTGATCAAAAGACATGTTCATTAAGGCATTTCCCATCATATTACGTTGTTTTTCGCCGCCTAAGTTGTCATAGTTACCGGCACCCATAATTGTCTGATTAATTCTAAAGTTACCTCTTTTTGTAGTGATAGTATGATTGTAATCTGCAATATCACTAGAACCAGTTTTCAAACCATCAGTACCTTCTAAGCTCATATCCGCACCTTCTAAAGAATGATTGAATGTATAATATGTAACACCGTGTTGGGTTGGAGCTAATTGTTTAGTGAAATAAATAATTTTCGGTGTATCTTGAATGGTACGTTGAGCTAAAATTGTAAAATCTTTAGCTGTTGATGTATTATTTTCTTCATTTTTATATTTTTTAGGTGCGAAGTCTTTTAATTGTTTGTTTTCCGCGCCTGTTGGATTAACAAAATGTGTATCTTTCATACCTATTGATTTTGCTTTTTTGTTCATTGCATCTGTAAAATCTGACAGGTTTCCGGATACTTCTTGTCCAAGTATAAGTGCTGCGGCATTGCTTGAATTTGAAACTGTGATTTGGAGTAACTCTTTAATCGTGTATGTTTCTCCAGGATAAAGCTTGGTATTACTTAATTCAGGTAAAGTAGACATTCTGTAGTGTTTGTCTGTGATTTTAACTTTATCATCTAAAGATAAATCCCCGTTATTAACTGCTTCGAGTGTTAAATACATGGTCATTAATTTACTCATCGAAGCAGGATACCACTCTTTATCAGCATTATATTGATAAAGAATTTGACCAGTTTGAGCGATATTTACTGCACCTTCAGGTTGATAATTATCAGTAACGTTATAACCATATTGATTTGCCGCCTGTGTAGGTGTTACTGTTTCAGCTTTGGCAAAAGGTGTTATAATTGAACCGACGAAGAGTACAGTTACAATTGCCAGAATTAACTTTCTCATAATTACATTCCCTCTTAACATGTTCTGTTTTATTGCAATAGAAGTATTTTAGCATATTGTATGTAGTTTATAAAATGTTACACAGAAGAATATTTTTAATAACTAATTAATTAAAAATTATTGTGTAAAACATGATAAAATAAGTTGAAATTAATTTAACTTATTACTTCGAAATTCATCTGCTCATAATTAATATAAGTAAGAGGTAATTTAAAATATTTTTAGAAGAGGTAAATTAGACATGAATCAAGAGAATCCATTATTCTACTTATTTAAAAAATTATCATGGCCTGTTGGTCTGATTATCATAGCTGTTTTAATTTCTTCATTAGGTAGTATTACAGGACTAGTAGTTCCGTTTTTTACAGGTAAACTTGTAGATAAATTTTCTTTTGAAAATATTAATTGGATGTTTATCACTGCATTTATTTCAATATTTATTATCAATGCTTTACTTAGTGGTATAGGACTGTATTTATTGAGTAAAATCGGTGAGAAAATCATATACGCAATTCGATCTGTTTTATGGAAACACATAATTCACTTAAAAATGCCTTTTTTTGATAAAAATGAAAGTGGACAATTAATGAGTCGTTTAACAGACGATACAAAAGTAATCAATGAATTTATTTCACAAAAATTGCCAAACTTATTACCTTCTGTGTTGACTATTATTGGTTCTTTAATAATGTTATTTGTGATGGATTGGCAAATGACTTTGCTAACTTTTATCACGATACCTATATTTGTATTAATTATGATTCCATTAGGTAAAATTATGCAAAATATTTCTAAAAAAACTCAGACCGAGATTGCGAATTTCAGTGGTTTACTAGGCCGTGTATTAACAGAAATGCGCCTAGTAAAAGTTTCACGTACAGAAAAAACAGAGTTAAACAATGCGCATAAAAATTTACAAGAAATATACTTTTTAGGACTAAAGCAAGCTAAGATTACAGCTATCATACAACCTATATCAGGTGTGATTATGTTATTAACAATTGCAGTTATCTTAGGATTTGGTGCAATTCGAATTTCTACTGGGGCAATTACAGCTGGAACCTTAATTGCAATGATTTTTTATGTTATACAACTTACACAACCTATCATCAATTTATCAACTTTGGTTACAGATTATAAAAAGGCTGTGGGGGCAAGTAGTCGTATATATGAAATAATGGAAGAACCTACTGAAGTATTTGAATTAGAACAAGCTAAACCAATCATCGATGGTAACTTATCATTTGAAAATGTACATTTTAAATACGGTAATAAACCAATTCTTACAAATGTGAATTTTGATATACCTTCTGGTAGCATTACTGCTTTTGTGGGGCCTTCAGGTTCAGGTAAGAGTACAATTTTTAATATTATAGAGAGAATGTATGACATAGAACAAGGTGATATCACTTATGGTAGCCAATCGATTTATAATATAGATCTAGGTGATTGGCGTGAAAAAATTGGTTATGTTATGCAATCTAATTCAATGATGAATGGTACAATCAGAGACAACATTTTATATGGAATTAATCGTGAAGTTTCAAATGAGGAATTAATTTACTATGCAAAATTAGCAAATTGTCATGAATTTATTATAGCGTTTGAAGATGGTTATGACACAATCGTTGGTGAGCGAGGCTTAAAATTGTCAGGGGGCCAACGTCAACGAATAGATATTGCGAGAAGTTTTGTTAAAAACCCAGACATCTTATTATTGGATGAGGCAACTGCTAATTTAGATAGCGAAAGTGAACGAAAGATTCAAGATGCTTTAGAAGAATTGATGGAAAACAGAACAACTATCGTGATTGCCCATAGACTATCTACAATTAAAAAAGCAGAACAAATTATTTTTATTGATAATGGTAGTGTTACAGGTGTAGGTACTCATCAGGATTTGATTGCTAGCCATGAAAAATATCAACAATTTGTTCATACACAAAATTTAACAAAGTAATATTAAAAACACGTATAATTTGTTGTTAGATAAATATGTTTTTTGACTATAAACGAACCATAAAATTTTTACTTTATATAATGTACATACATGGTATAATTATTGTGAATTCATAAGTAACAATCATTTGGGGAATGATAGATTTTTATCAAGAATGAAATTAAATAAATGGGTAACAAAATTCAAGATGAGTATATTTACCACTGTGTAATTAATCTTTACAACTTTTTTAATGAGCGAGAGAAAATGTACTCATCTTAATAATTCTTATACATAATCGAGTGTTGCTTTTAAATATTCAATTAATTATTTATTTAATAGGAAATGGTGGGTGTATGATGTTTTTACTAATTAATATTATTGGGTTAATTGTGTTTTTAGGTATTGCTGTCCTTTTTTCTAGAAAGAAATCAGCTATCCAATGGAAATCAATTGGTATTTTAGTCGTGATTAACTTGTTCTTAGCGTGGTTCTTTATGTATTTCCCTTGGGGGAAAGCAGGCGTTCAATTATTAGCAAATGGTATTTCATGGGTCATTGATTCAGCACATGTAGGTACAGGGTTTGCATTTGCCAGTTGGACAAATACTGAAATGATGGATATGGCTGTGAGTGCACTATTTCCAATACTATTAGTAGTGCCATTATTTGATATCTTGATGTATTTTAATGTATTACCCAAAGTTATAGGTGGTATTGGTTGGGTTTTAGCTAAAATTACACGTCAGCCAAAATTCGAGTCTTTCTTTGGTATTGAAATGATGTTTTTAGGAAATACAGAAGCATTAGCAGTTTCAAATGAACAATTGAAACGCATGAAAGAAACACGTGTCTTAACGGTAGCGATGATGTCGATGAGTTCGATTTCTGGTGCAATTGTTGGCGCATATGTATCAATGATACCTGGTGATTTAGTGTTAACAGCTATTCCATTAAATATCATTAATGCAATTATTGTTTCTTCTATTTTAAATCCTGTTACTGTAGAAGAAAAAGAAGATATTATTTATAGTATTCGCAATGAAGAAATTGAGAAACAACCATTTTTCTCATTTTTAGGTGATTCAGTATTAAATGCGGGTAAATTGATTTTAATCATCATTGCTTTTGTAATTAGTTTTGTTGCACTTTCTGATTTAATTGATCGTTTTATTAATTTAATCACAGGTATCGTCGGCAGTTGGGCTGGTATTAAAGGAAGCTTTGGTCTAGATCAAATACTTGGTACATTTATGTATCCATTTGCTTTATTGTTAGGTTTACCGTTTGACGAGGCGTGGATAGTTGCGCAACAAATGGCTAAGAAAATTGTAACGAACGAATTTGTGGTGATGGGCCAAATTAAAGATGTCATTGATTCATACTCACCACACAGACGTGCAGTTATTGCAACATTTTTAGTATCATTTGCTAACTTCTCAACAATAGGAATGATTATTGGAACATTAAAAGGAATTGTAGATAAGAAAACATCTGATTTTGTTTCGCAATATGTGCCAATGATGTTACTTGCGGGTATTTTAGTATCGCTAATGACTGCTGGATTTGTTGGTTTGTTTGCTTGGTAAAGCATTTTTTAATGAGTGGATCATTATAAAATGATAGATGCTGAAACAGCCTCAGGGTATGTCAATCGAGTGAAAAGTTGTAATAAGGTATTTATTCATATTAATAAACATGTAAAAGGAGCGTGTGAGATCAATTAATGATTGATATCAATAGCGCTCCTTTTTTGCACTAGTAGTTGTGAGTTAGGTAACATGATGTTTTGAAAATAAAAATAAAGCCAAGTAATTGAAGTGAGGAGACACATTCAATATTACTTGGCTTTTACGGGAAATGAATTAATTGTATATTAATAGTAAGGACTAGGTACTAAAAATATACTCGAGCAAAAATTGTTTTGTATGTTACTATAAACAACACAAAGGAGATGGCTTCTTATTGGCAATCAATAAGAAGATAGATTTTATTATAGCAAAGGAAAGTGTATAAGTAAACCGAAAATTCAGAATTTTTGAACTTTTAAAATAATATTAAAAACAAACCTTATAAAATCAAGCTTTTGTAAGTATGTGGTTCAGAATTTTTTTCGAATGATGTTGTGGTAAGTTCTATAGTTTGCTAATATTCAATTGATTGAAGTTAATTTGAGGGGGTCATGTGGGTGAATAAAACAGTACGAGATTTGTTATTTGTTGTAATTGGGTCATTTATATTTTCAGCAGGCGTTAATACTTTTATCATATCTGCTGATTTAGGCGAAGGAGGCGTGACCGGTATAGCTATCGTACTCTATTATGCCTTTCACATTTCTCCTGGTGTAACAAACTTTGTATTCAATGCAGTACTTATTGCTATCGGTTACAAGTTTTTAAGTAAGAGAAGTATGTATTTAACGATAGTGGCGACAATATTGATCTCACTATTTTTGGAATTAACAGTGAGTTGGAAAATTGAGACAGGTAACATATTAGTTAATGCAGTTTTTGGTGGTATGTCTGTAGGTCTAGGTATTGGTGTTATCGTTCTTGCAGGAGGGACAACTGCTGGAACAACGATATTAGCTAGAATAGCTAATAAATATTTAGATGTTAGTACACCATATGCGCTGTTGTTCTTTGATTTAATTGTTGTTGCAATATCATTAACAGTAATTCCTGTTCCGAGTGCGTTAGTCACAGTGATTTCACTTTATATCGGTACAAAAGTAATGGATTATGTTATAGAAGGTTTAAATACGAAAAAAGCAATGACGATTATTTCTAGTAAACCAGATGAAATAGCGAAAGTGATTGATGAACAGGTTGGACGTGGTTTAACAATATTAAATGGTAGAGGTTATTTCTCTAAACAAGAAAAAGACATATTGTATGTTGTTATTACTAAAACACAAGTTAGTAAAGCGAAACGTTTAATCAAACGCATCGATAATGAGGCATTTTTAGTTATACATGATGTTCGTGATGTTTACGGTAATGGTTTCTTAATTGATGAACATTAATAATGAAAAAAATCCAAATTAAAACCTTGATGCATCAAGGTTTTAATTTAGGTACAGTTACAATAATTCGACAAATAAGAAATTAATCATACGGTTTAAAATGCAATATGGCAAACCTAAACATATTTATAGAGCATACATATTGCATATTATCATAGAACATTTATTAGTCATCATATCTAAAAAATGATATAATATCATCTGTGATAATGATTATCATTTAAATAACAAATTAGATTAAAGTGATATAGATATAGATTGTTTTTTGGTACATTTTGTATTAGGAAGAAGGTAAATTATGACTCGATTAGAAGGAGAACAAGTTACGATAGGTTACGGGGATAATGTTATCGTAGATAATTTGGATGTTCATATTCCGACTGGTAAAATTACATCCATTATAGGACCAAATGGTTGTGGAAAGTCTACATTACTAAAAGCATTGTCACGTCTTTTACCAATTAAAGATGGTGAAATCAAATTAGATGGTGAAAACCTGCATACACAATCAACAAAAGAAGTCGCAAAAAAAATTGCTATTTTACCACAATCGCCAGAGGTCGCTGATGGACTTACGGTTGGAGAGCTTGTTTCTTATGGTCGCTTTCCACATCAAAAAGGATTTGGAAGACTTTCTGCTGAAGATAAAAAAGAGATTGACTGGGCAATGAATGTAACAGGGACTTATGAATTCCGACTACGTTCTATCAATGATTTAAGTGGTGGTCAACGTCAAAGAGTATGGATTGCTATGGCATTAGCACAACGAACAGATATTATTTTCTTAGACGAGCCTACAACATATTTAGATATTTCACACCAATTAGAAATCTTAGAATTAATTACTCAATTAAACCAGGAACAAGGTTGCACTATTATTATGGTGTTACATGATATTAATCAAGCAGTCCGTTTCTCAGATCATCTAATTACGATGAAACATGGAGACATTGTTGCTTCTGGTGATACGGAAGATGTTTTAACTAAAGAAAACTTAGAAAAAGTATTCAATATAGATGTAGAAATTAGTACAGATCCTAGAACAGGGAAACCAATGCTAGTTACCTATGATTTATGTAGAAAAAGCTATTCAGAAATTTAGGTGTAAACATGGCTACGCAAAAAAAAGGAAAATTAAGCTTCACAACAACATTTATAATTAGTTTGATTCTGTTAGTCATTGCTTTGACGGTATCAATATTGATTGGAGATGCTAAAATTCATATTTCAACAATATTTGATGCTATATTCAATTATGATAATAAGAATCAGCAACATAATATCATTAGCGAAATACGCATACCAAGAGATATAGGAGCAATGCTCGTAGGTGTAGCATTGGCGACTTCAGGTGCAGTCATTCAAGGCGTTACTAAAAATGGTTTAGCAGACCCGAGTTTAATCGGATTAAATTCAGGCGCTTCATTTATGTTAGCGCTAACTTTTGCATTTTATCCGACAGCACCATTTATAGTGCTGATGATTGCAGGATTTATCGGTGCTATCATGGGCGGATTTATTGTACTGATGATTGGCAGATCAAGAAGTGATGGTTTTAATCCAATGAGGATTATATTGGCTGGGGCTGCCGTAAGTGCTTTGCTAACAGCTTTAAGTCAAGGTGTAGCGTTATTGTTTAGATTAAATCAAAGTTTAACGTTTTGGAGCGCCGGCGGTGTTTCTGGTACGACTTGGGGACAGCTCGTTTGGGCAGCGCCATTTATCATTATTGCATTGGTTATCATCATTGCGATGAGTAAACATTTAACAATTTTAAATTTAGGTGAAACTTTAGCGATTGGATTGGGACAAAATGTTGCATTAACGCGAGCGATTGCTTTAATTATATCCATGGTTATGGCGGGTATTGCTGTAGCGATGGTTGGTCAAATAGCCTTTGTAGGACTAATGGTCCCGCATATTGTACGTTATTTAGTAGGTACAGACTATGCTCGTGTTCTGCCATTAACTGCTGTTGTTGGTGGCTTATTGCTACTCGTTGCAGATACGTTAGCACGCATGTTAGGTGAAGCTCCAGTAGGTGCAATTATTTCATTTATTGGCGTACCTTACTTCTTGTATTTGGTTAAACGAGGAGGACGCTTTTCATGATAGACCCAAAATTAAGATATAAACAGTTCATTACCATGATTATTCTTATAATATTGATAATATTCGCATGTGCTTGGAGCATGACTTCAGGTGAATATAAGATGTCGATAGGTACTTTTTTTAAAACACTTATAGGTCAAGGTGAATATACTGATACACTGATACTTATGGAATTTCGATTTCCAAGGATGGTTATAACTATTTTAGCCGGAGCTGCATTAGCGATGAGTGGGGCTATTATACAAAGTGTGACTAAAAACCCATTAGCTGAACCTGGCATTTTAGGTATAAATGCGGGAAGTGGGTTTGCCATTGCATTATTTATAGTAGTCGGCCAAGTTAATGCGGATAATTTTGTGTATGTATTACCATTTATAAGTATGATTGGTGGTATACTAACTGCGCTAATTATTTTTTCGTTTAGTTATAATAAAGGTGAAGGTATCACTCCAGCAAGTATGGTGTTAGTAGGTGTAGGTATGGCTACAGCTTTAAGTGGTGGTTCGCTAACAATAATGTCAACATTTGACGAAGATCAATCAGAGTTTATTGCTTCATGGCTTGCAGGTAACATTTGGGGTGATGAATGGGCGTTTGTAATTGCCTTTCTACCTTGGGTCATTGTACTTATACCATTTTTATTGTTAAAAGCGAATGTATTAAATTTATTAAATACACATCAACATATTGCTCAAGGTGTTGGGGTGAAAATTGGTAGAGAACGCATTGTATTATTATTAATAGCAGTAATTCTGTCATCGGCTGCAGTATCTGTTGCGGGAGCTATTGGATTTATAGGATTGTTAGGTCCACATATTGCTAAATCAATTGTTGGCCCGAGACATCAACTATTTTTACCAATTTCTATATTAATAGGTGCATTTTTACTTGTATTAGCAGACACAGTCGGACAAGTGATATTACAACCTTCTGGCATGCCAGCTGGAATTGTTGTATCTATTATTGGTGCGCCTTACTTCTTATATTTAATGTATAAAACAAAATCAGTTTAAGTGCATCAATAAGGTTATCAAATTTTTGTACGTGTTAAATAAGTATGAAAAGAGATGAGCATATCGTTAAAGATGGTTGCAAGTAAAGAATAAATTTCATATATGAGCGGGTTTTAAAATCAATTTTGAAAATGATTGATTGTAGACCCGCTTTTTTTATAAAGAAAAAACCTTTGAGTTGTTAGCGTTTACATTTATGTGTAGGGTATACTATAAGTGAATAGTGAAAATAGGAGGTCCTCATTATGAAAAAGCTCATTAAAGATAAAACACAATTTTTACCAGATATGTTAGATGGTCTTTCGATTTCAAATAAAAATGTCGAAGTAATTGCTGACACAGTAGTAGTGCGTAAACAGAAAAAAGAAAAAGGCGTAGCAATTGTTTCTGGCGGTGGGAGTGGTCATGAACCTGCACATGCAGGGTATGTAGCACAAGGCATGCTAGATGCTGCAGTATGTGGTGAGGTATTTACATCTCCAACACCTGATAAAATTTTAAGTGCAATTAAAGCCGTGGACAACGGAGAAGGTGTACTGCTTGTTGTAAAAAACTATGCAGGTGATGTTATGAATTTCGAAATGGCTCAAGAAATGGCGGAAATGGAAGATATTCAAGTAGAGACAGTAGTGGTCAAGGATGATGTTGCTGTTAGTGATGAAGCGCAACGTAGAGGTGTCGCTGGTACAGTGTTTGTGCATAAAATAGCTGGATATTTAGCTGAAAAGGGAACATCGCTTTCATTAATTAAAGAAAAATTAAATGAATTATTACCAACTATCAAATCAATAGGTATGGCTTTAACACCACCGTTAGTTCCGACGACAGGACAGTATGGTTTCGATATAGATGATGAATCAATGGAGATCGGTATTGGTATACACGGCGAAAAGGGTCTAGCTCGTGAAAAAGTTGAAAGCGTAGATATAGTTGTAGAACGATTGATTGCCGAATTATTGAAAGAGGTAGAAGATGAACAACTTATCGTGATGATAAACGGTATGGGAGCTACACCTTTATCTGAGCTAAATATTGCAACAAAATACGTGGCACAACAATTAGAAGATAAACAAAAAGATGTTAAATTATGGTTTGTTGGAGACTATATGACTTCATTAGACATGGAAGGTTTATCAATAACCTTTTTACCATATACAGAAACGGTTTATGAGGCATTGACTGCACCGACAAGTAGTTCATATTTTAATGCGTAAATAACGAATATATAAGACAGGAAGTGAAGAAGAATGAATGTGTCAGAGTTAAAAGAAAAATTGCTTGATTTAGTTGATGTCTTTGAAGAAAAAGAATCATTATTAACAGAATTAGATAGAGCAATTGGTGACGGTGATCATGGCGTGAATATGTTAAGAGGATTTAAAGCCTTACCCGAAAAGTTAGATGATAGCTCTATGTCTGCATTATTAAAATCTACTGGTATGACATTAATGTCGAATATTGGTGGTGCTTCTGGTCCACTTTATGGATTTAGCTTTGTGAAAATGTCTCAAGTTGTAGGCGATGAAATTGACAAAGAAAATTTAAAAACAATACTTAATACATTTTCCGAGGCAGTTGCACAACGTGGTAAAGTTGAACTAAATGAAAAAACAATGTATGACGTTATTGAACGCACCAATGAAGCGATTAATAACGGAGAAACTTTATCATTTGAAGATTTACAATCATTTGCAGAATCCACTAAGGATATAGTAGCTACTAAAGGTAGAGCTGCCTATTTTAAAGAAGATTCAAAAGGACATGTTGACCCGGGAGCACAGAGTAGTGTATATATTTTAAACGCATTGATAGGAGCTGATTAGTATGACGCAAATTATCATTGTAAGCCATAGTAAAGAGATCGCTGACGGGACTAAAGCGCTGGTAAGTCAAATGGTAGGAGAGGATATCACAATCACAGCACAAGGTGGTGTGAACGGTAAAATCGGAACATCATATGACGATATTCAAGAAATGGTGAATCAAATAGATGATGACACATTATGTTTTTATGACATTGGTTCTGCTGAAATGAATTTAGATTTAGCGATTGAGATGTATGATGGCAAGCATCGTGTAGAAAAAATAGATGCACCGATTGTTGAAGGTACTTTTACTGCAGCTGTAAATATTTCTGTAGGAAATACCGTAGACGAAGTGATAAATGAACTAAATACGAAATTTGGCTAAATGAAAAAATATGGAGTAATGACACTATTCAAGAAGTTATAATTATATATATGAGTAGCGTATGTAATTATAACTTTTTCAAGTAACTTGACAAAAATATTCTTTTTTATATGAATATATAATTAAGATATGGTAAAATGAGACTTAACTATTAAAGAAATCTGGATATCTAGGAGGACATTGCAATGAAAGAATTGATACAAAAGCATGTCTTAAACGGCGAATTTGAATCAGTATACCGTCTTATGTCCCAGACAGATTTTATGGAATTTGAAGAAGCTTATATCTCAAGCGCTCATGAAGTGGAAAGTATCATGTTTTATACATGTATTTTAGATATGATGAAAACTGAAGAAACTGCAGAAATGCATGACTTAGCTTTTCTACTACTCGTTTATCCATTAAGTGAACTACAAGGTGCTTTAGATTCTGCGTATTATCATGCAGATTCATCCATAAAACTTACTGACGGCAAAGAAGTAAAAAGCTTATTACAGATGTTGTTATTACATGCAGTTCCTGAACCAGTCATTTCTGATAAAAAAGCATTAGAGATTTCTCGCCAAATACTTAAACTAGATCCAACGAATAGCGTTGCGCGTAATGTACTTAAAGAAACAGCGAAACGTTTGGATAATGTTGTCGTTGATTTCAATGAACTAAATCGTTTTAAAAATGCACATTAACTTGAGTGATAATTAAATTTTAGTATAGTGTTTAATTCTGATGTAAAAACAAATGTATATGAAAATGACTTTTGAGGCTGAGACAAATGGATTGTCTCAGCCTTTTATGCATGATCAAAAGGTCAAGTGAAACTAAGCGTTATTTTCTTAAAACATTGGGATGGCTCGTTAGGGTGGTACCATGAAAGCATTTTAAATCAATGAGATTTCTGTTCCGCTCATTTTTATTTTGTTATTATCATATGAGTGAAAATAACACTGTAATTTACTTTTTATATTTATTAATTACAGTAAGAGATGAAGAAATGAAAATTTTTTCAAAAAAATTTTCATTTTATTTTTAGAATTATCATAAAACTAGAAAATGTATAAAGTTGCAAAATCTTATTATGAATTGTTCATTTTTATAGTGTATCTAGGAATGGATGATTTATTTTTAAAAGATAAAATGAATGATTAAAAAGAAATATATTGTTTGACTATTATGTTTAATTTTAATGAATTGTGCAAATCTTAATTTTCTCATGTTGCAAATTACAGTCAGTACGTTATAATTACAAAATGTGTTAACTATGAGGAGGTTATTTATCACATGGGGTTGAATAAAGAAGCTATAAAAATTGGTTTCGCTTATGTCGGTATCGTCGTAGGTGCTGGCTTTTCAACAGGACAGGAAGTTATGCAATTCTTCTCACCATATGGCTTATGGTCATATATTGGTGTTTTACTTTCTGGGCTAATTTTAGGATTTATTGGAAGACAAGTTGCAAAAATTGGGACTGCGTTTGACGCACAAAACCATGAATCAACTTTAGACTATTTATTTGGAAATGCATTCAGTAAAATTGTAGACTACTTACTTATCTTTTTCCTATTTGGTATTTCAGTTACTATGATTGCTGGAGCAGGATCAACATTTCAAGAAAGCTTCGGTGTACCGACGTGGTTAGGTGCATTGATAATGGTAATCGCAATATATATCACACTATTGATGGACTTTAATAAAATTGTACGTGCTTTAGGTATTGTTACGCCATTCTTAATTATATTAGTAGTTATTATTGCTGCGTACTATCTTTTCAATGGTAGTATTTCATTTGGAAAAGTTAAGGAAACTGTACCACATGACAGCTTATGGCTAGGTATACTTAAAGGTATTAACTACGGTGGTCTTGCATTTGCTGTAGGATTCAGTACTATTGTCGCTATAGGTGGCGATGCTTCAAGACGTCGCGTTTCAGGCGCTGGCGCGCTATTTGGAGGTATTATTTATACCATATTATTAGCGTTAATTAACTTTGCATTACAGTCTGAATTCCCAAAAATCAAAGATGCAGATATTCCGATGTTAACGTTAGCAAATGCAATTAATCCTTGGATAGCACTTGTGCTATCGGTAATTATGTTAGCAGTAATGTATAATACAATTTTAGGTTTAATGTATTCATTTGCAGCGAGATTTACAGAACCATACAGTAAAAAATATCATATCTTTATCATAGTTATGGTAATTGTGGCTTATGGTTTAAGCTTTGTAGGTTTCGCAGGATTAATTAACTACTTATATCCAATAATGGGATATGTTGGTTTAATTGTTGTTATTGGAGTACTTATTAAGTATTACAGTAGAAAACGACAAAACAAGAAATTTATTGCTTAATCTTTAAAAGTGAAAACATAATTTATATATGATATAGCTCAGCTTGCCAACTTATGCAAGCTGAGTTTTCTAATTCATTATCCCTGTAATACTATTGTGAACTTATTTATTATGGTACAATGCTTCCGAAAGGAAAGGTAATCTATGAAGAAAAAACATAAATGGACCCTTATCACAGCTTTTATCATTGTCACTGTTGTAGTAGTTATGGCAGTACTTTTAAAACTACAGTATGATAGACAAAACACGGGTAAAGTACACGAAAAAGTTCAAATTAATAATAAAAATGTGAATGCTTTTACAAATATCACTTATGGTAAAGGATTGCCAAATAGTCGACTTGATATATTAACTCCGAATGAATTAGATCAAGATAATAAACTTCCAGTAATTTTTTGGATGCATGGTGGAGGATTTATTGCAGGAGATAAACAATATAAAAACCCATTATTATCTAAGATTGCTGAACAGGGTTATATTGTGGTAAATATTAATTATGCACTTGCACCAGATTTTAAATATCCTATGCAATTACAACAGATTGATCAAGCGGTGAGTTTTATTAAGAGAAATAAACATGAATTGCCTATTGATTTCAATCAAGTTATCTTTGGTGGAGATTCCGCAGGTGCACAATTATCAAGTCAATTCACAGCGATACAAACGAATGAATCTTTAAGAGAAGACATGAACTTTAAGCAACAATTCGAACCAGATCAACTTAAAGCGGCCATCTTTTTTGGTGGATTTTATGACATGAAAACAGTTAAAGCAACAGAATTCCCAAGAATTCAACTCTTTATGGAAAGCTATACTGGGAAGCGAGATTGGGAACAACAATTTAAGTATATAAGTGAGATGTCTACTATCAATCAAGTTACAGAGGATTATCCTCCAACATTTTTATCAGTGGGTGATGCTGACCCATTTTATAGTCAGAATATTGAATTCTATAAAAAATTAAAGTCAACAGACGTACCAGTTGATACATTATTTTATGACGGTTCACATAAATTGAGACATCAGTATCAATTTCATATGGAATTACCAGAATCGCAGCAAAATATGAAAGACGTCTTAAGGTTTTTAAGTAGAAATACTACTTCCTCAGGTGTTGAAACGGAATATCAATCTGAAGATGCAAATCCAAATGGTGTTGAATTAAACCCGTACTAGCTTATCAATGGCTAAACATGTTTGAATCAAATAACCTCAACTTTATAAAGATTTTGAAATAAAAAACACTTTCGTTGAATGCAAATGAGATGTATTCATACGGAAGTGTTTTTATTAATATTGAATAGATTCATATTTATTTGTTAGTTTGTTTTAACTATACGTTTGAGAATGAAATAGAAGTATTGGGAGTGACAATCAAAAGATGTTGCGCGCTAAGTTTGTCTTGGTATCATATATAATTCTATAATGATTTTATTGCTAAAATTTTCAAACAGAATGTGTTGTTATTTGGATAATTATCAAAAAACGATTAAACTGCAATTAAGGAAATGTTTACTAACTTATTACATTTAATCTATTAAATTAGTAATTTAGCCATGATATATTTATTATAATATCGATGATCAATAAACAATTTATCTTTAAGTTCACCTTCGACTTGATAGTTTGCACTTTTAAATAAATCAACAGCGGTCGTATTTTCGGGAACGACTTCAACTTCAATACGGTGAATGTCATGGTTTAAACACCATGCTTCTATGGAATTAATTAATGATTGTCCTAATCCTTTTTCGCGATAATGCCTTATAACTCCCATAGAAAAATGTGCTTCATGCCGTGTACGTTCGAAATTTTCGGTAGTGACAATTGCAAATCCTACAAGTTCACCGTTGTTTTCTGCAATATAAATTGCATTAGAAGGAGAAGTTATATAATGTTCTAAGGTTGCGATAGTATCCGTATTAGAGGGCGCGTACTCGCCAGGATTGTATATCAAATAATCAGATTCATCATAGATTGTACTTAATAGTTTTATAAAAGGTTCTATATCGTTGATACCAATTTCTCGAATTTGATGAACCATATATGTCCACTCCTCATTTCCAATTTTTAAAACTCAGTTATAGTATAACTTAACATCATTAACATGAATTTACTAGGGAATAATTAAAATAAGAAAAATATATGATAAAGGGTGTCGTATAATGAAACCGAATATATTGCTTGCGGGCGTCACAGGATATATAGGAAAGAATCTAATTGAATCCATTAAAGATGAAGGGGTCTTATACACATTGTCTAAGTATCCTAAAGAAAAAGAATATAAAGAAATTATTTGGCTTGAAAAGGACATTTATAATTATAATGATGTTTTAACTGCTATGGAAGGTATAGACATTGCAATATATTATTTAGACCCAACCAAACATTCTGCTAAATTAACGCATGCAACTGCTAGGGATATCAATTTGATAGCCGCAGATAATTTTGGTAGAGCTACAGCAAAACAAGGTGTGAGTAAGATTATATATATTAGCGGTAGTCGTTTCGATGTTGAAACGAAAAGACGTTTATCGGCATATGGCACTGAAGTAGAAGAGACGACAGCACAAGTGGCACGCCCACACGTAGCAGTTGAGTTACAAACATCGAAATACGATGATGTAAGAAGTGCGCTAAGTATACAATTACCGATGAATTGGACATTAAATCAAATGGTAACATATTATTTTAAATGGTTAGATGAAACGAAAGGAACATTATTACATACAGCAGAACAAGGAGATAATTTTATCGTTTATATGAAAAATAAACGTAATCCTATACTAGTACTACGTAAGGTGAAGACTGAAAAAGATATCATAACGTTGTATCTTGTAAGTGGTAGTATTGTAAAACCTAATTTAAAAAAGCAGGGGAAATTAGAGTTTCGCAAATTAAAAGGTAGTCAACAAGTCATCGTACACCTGTTTGATTATATCCCGAAATTAACTTGGCCAGTATATTATTTATTACAATCACCTTTCCAAGATTTAATGATGAGAGGATTTGAAATTGATTGCCGCATTAAGCATTACCAAGGTCGAATTAATTCTGGAGAAAATATAAAATATACAAAATAGTTGAGGTGAGTTTATGGAAATTTTATTAGTGGAAGATGATATGACTTTATTTAAAGAACTTAGTGAAGAGCTGGAACAGTGGGATTTTAATGTTAATGGTATCGATGATTTTAATCTTGTAATAGAAAAGTTTCAAGAGGTGGATCCAGCAATTGTCATTATGGATGTTAAACTACCAAAATACGATGGATTTTACTGGACGAGAAAGATTCGAGAAATATCAAATACACCAATTTTATTTTTATCCTCAAGAGATAACCCAATGGATCAGGTAATGAGCATGGAATTAGGTGCAGATGACTATGTTCAAAAACCATTTAATACGAATATTTTAATTGCTAAGCTACAAGCGATATATAGACGCGTTTATCAATTTAGTATAGATGAGAAAAGGGTCATAACTTGGCAAGAAGCGACACTCGATCTTACAAAAGATAGTATTAATAAAGGTGATCAAGTCATATACTTATCTAAAACAGAAATGATTATTTTAGAGATGTTAGTAAAAAAACAGGATACAATTGTAACCAGAGACACATTGATAACTGCACTTTGGGACGATGAGGCGTTTGTCAGTGATAATACCTTAACTGTAAATGTGAATCGTTTAAGGAAGAAACTTGCAGATATAAATATGAAAGATGCAATTGAAACTAAAATCGGTAAGGGTTACATGGCTCATGGATAGTATTAAATGGGTTTGGTTATTTCTCTGTTCACGGAAAAATTGGATATTTTGGTTACTCATTTTACAATTCATCTTTTTAGGTATTGCTTTTTTAGATTATGATTTAAATGTAAACAGTGTTTTATATATTATTATTTTAAATATAGGATTAAGTTGTATTTTTTTATTATTTACATACTTAAAAGAAGTTAAGTTTTATAAACACTTAGATGATAATATAGAACCCGAAGCGTTAAAGCATAAATCACTGGCAGATACGCCATTTCAACAAGAGATGTTAGAGTATTTATATGATCAAATTACGACACAAAAAAAATTAGTGACTGAACAAAAACAACAAATTAAATCTACTGAAGCTGCGTTAACAGATTTCGTGCATGATATTAAGACACCAGTCACTGCATTGAAATTATTGATTGAAAAAGAAAATGATGATAATAGAAGACGTGCACTACTATTTGAATGGACACGTATCAACGATATGTTAGATAAACATTTGTTTTTGACTCGATTAGAGTCACAAAATAAAGATATGTATTATGAATACGTGTATTTAAAACGCTTAGTCATAGATGAAATACAGATTACTAGATATATTAGCCAAGCGAAAGGCATTGGTTTTGATCTTGAATTTGACGACGATTATAAAGTATATACAGATACTAAATGGTGTCGAATGATGATAAGACAAATTCTTTCTAATGCGATTAAATATAGTGAAAATAGCACAATTTATATAAGTGGAAGGCTGATTGAAAACCATGTGACGTTGGAAATTAAGGATGAAGGTAGGGGAATAAGTAAAAAAGACTTACCAAGAATTTTTGATAAAGGTTTCACCTCAACGAAAAATCGTAATGAAACGACGTCTTCTGGTATAGGGCTATATCTGGTGAAAAATGTAAAAGAAAAATTAGCTATAACTGTTCATATCAATTCTGAAATCAATAAAGGAACGAAAGTACAGTTTGTTTTTCCAAACCAAAACGAAATTGTTGAAAGGTTATCTGATTATTAAATCTGTTCATATGCAATATATGAAAATGCGATGACAAATAAGATGTCTAAATATTGTATTTATCGACTATGGCGAATCAAAATTTACACAAAGTGTAAAAATGCGGAGCTTGAGACATGAATTACGTGGTTAGCGCCAAAGTGGCAATCCCTAATTTTGCTAAAGGGATTGCCATTTTTGTTATTACTCATATTTAGTGTAATTAAAATAAAAAATATATTCGCGTTTGACGTTATTGCGTATTAAGTAAACCTTTGACCAAAATATTTGTTTTCATAAATTTAAAGATAAGCACTACCTTGGAATGATTTTGTGTATGTTAATTTTGAGAAATATAGAAAAATAATTGTTGATTATAAATTGTAATTATGCAATTATTGCTATTGTGCGTTTTGATGTATGAATTTATAAATTTCTAAATCATTTTTGAAAAAATATAAATACGACAGAACGATATACACACAATTATTAATTTAACGAAAATGTAATGTTAAGAATTTGTAAATTTAATTGTAGGATTGTTAAATTTGTGCTATTTTCAAATAAGGACAAATCAACATTTGTGAGATTTTTTAAACCTAGTAAGCAAATACTCATTTACATAATATTAATAAATCAAAAAAAGTAATGGGTGTATTGTAAATCTTGCCAATTTTAATTTGTCTAGAAAAGAATGTAATTTTTTAAATTTATTGAAGGTGATTGTATTGGTCACTGTAAATGGAGGATTTTTTGAATGTTTAACAAGAAAAAAGATAAGTTCATGGTGAAACTTGAAGAAATGGTTTTCAACTTAGACCGTGCAGCAATTGAATTTGGTAAAATGGATTTTAATACACACTTAGACCTTAAAGCATATTCAGATAATATTAAAACATACGAATCACATGGTGATGAGCTTATGCATCAAGTGATTTCAGATTTGAACCAAACATTCATTACACCTATTGAACGTGAGGACATCCTCTCTTTATGTAACGCTATTGATGATGTTTTAGATGCAATTGAAGAAACATCAGCAATGTTTGAAATGTACTCTATAGAATATACAGATGAATATATGGCTGAATTTGTTGATAATATCCAAAAAGCTATTGCTGAAATGAAATTAGCAGTAGGCTTACTTGTCGATAAAAAATTATCTCACATGCGCATTCATTCTATTAATATTAAAGAATTTGAAACTAACTGTGATGGTATATTACGTCAGTCAATTAAACATATTTTTAACAGTGAAACAGATCCTATCACACTTATTAAAATCAAAGAGATTTATGAAAGTCTAGAAGAAATTGCCGATAAATGTCAAGCTGTAGCGAATAACTTTGAAACAATAATAATGAAAAATAGCTAAGGAGTCCTAACTTATGGAATATATTTTGATTATCACAGTAGCTATCGTTATTTTTTCTTTGATATTTGACTTTATCAATGGTTTCCATGATACAGCCAATGCCGTCGCTACTGCTGTTTCAACACGTGCATTAACTCCTAGAACTGCGATTATTTTGGCGTCAGTTATGAACTTTATTGGTGCATTAACATTTACTGGAGTTGCAAGTACGATAACAAAAGATATTGTAGATCCATTTAAATTAGAAAATGGTCTAGTTGTGGTTTTAGCTGCTATTTTGGCAGCAATTATTTGGAATTTAGTAACTTGGTTTTTTGGAATACCTAGTTCATCTTCACATGCATTAATTGGCTCAATCGCTGGTGCAGCAATTGCTTCACAAGGTACATTTGCTGTATTACACTATCAAGGCTTTACAAAAATAATAATTGTATTACTTTTATCACCAGTTATTGCGTTTTGTGTTGGTTTTATTATGTATTCAATTGTTAAAGTAGTTTTCAAAAATGCAAATCTTACGAAAGCAAATCGTAATTTTAGATTTTTCCAAATTTTCACTGCTTCATTACAATCATTTTCACATGGTACAAATGATGCACAAAAATCAATGGGTATTATTACTTTAGCGCTTATAGTTGCGAATATCCAAACAGGTACAAGCACCGAGCCTCAACTATGGGTTAAGGTTGCCTGTGCTACTGCGATGGGGTTAGGTACAGCTGTTGGTGGTTGGAAAATCATCAAAACAGTTGGTGGAAACATAATGAAAATACGTCCAGCTAATGGTGCAGCAGCTGATTTATCTTCTGCTTTAACTATTTTTGTTGCGTCATCATTGCATTTTCCACTTTCAACGACGCATGTCGTGTCTTCATCTATATTAGGTGTAGGTTCTTCTAACCGTATTAAAGGTGTGAAATGGAATACTGCACAACGTATGATTATTACTTGGGTAATCACATTACCTATTTCTGCGTTATTAGCCGCTTTAATATATTTTGTAATCAATCTTGTTTTATAAGTATTAACAATGGTTAATAATAAATAACTAAATAAATTTAAGAATGAGTTTAAGACCTACATCTTATTCTTAAGATAAAGGACTAATCTAAATACAATAGGGTTGATCCTTTCAGTCTGCCGACAAAGTCTCTGATTTTGTCGGCGGTTTTTTTGTGCGTGCTTTTCCTTGGGTATTGTCTTACAGCAGTATTCAGCATGTGCACTTCCACAGAAGTCGACTCAAATCACTGGCGAAATTATAATATAAAATAAGCAGTGGTGTTATTTGTTATGTTGAATCAATCAATTGATAAAGGCGATTAATGAAATAATTAAACAAAGGGGTAGAGGAGAGAAAAGGAAAGAAGATAAAAATATGTATCAATTTAAATGAAATAGTAGTACAGATTTAACTCATAAATATATTGATCTAATATGATCACAATTTAGATGAAGGCAGTGAATACTTATCTAATCAAAAAAATGAGTCAAGAGATGAAAATTGAGAAAAAGAAAACGTCAATTTCTATATGTTTTCCATAGAAATTGACGTAATATTTGTTTGATAAAGAGGTTTAAGTCCTTCCTCTTTTTTATTCATTCATTTTGGTTATCTTAATGAATATAATTATAGCTAGAAGCAGTAGATGCTGGAATTGTACGATAATCTACTGTACCTGGAGGTGTATTATAATTCATTTCTGATATTAAAATACTGCCATCAGGATTTACTTGCTCAACATATGCAACGTGACCAATTGGACCTTCATAATTTTGCATGATAGAACCAGCAGTTGGCGTGTTGTTTACTGTATAGCCATCTGCTGCAGCATTGTTAGCCCAGTGATCAGCGTTCCACCAATATGTACTAATTGGTTGTCCAGTTTCTGCTCTACGATTAAATACATGCCATGTACATTGACCCCAATCATATAAATTAGCGTCACTAGCAGAAGTATTACCTGTAGAAGGTGTTTGTGTAGCAGTGTTACCAGAACCACCTGAACCGCCAACACTTGATCCATTTGGAATCGTAAGTGATTGACCTGGATGGATTAAATAACCATTTAGATTATTTTCTGACATTAGTGCATCTACTGAAACACCATAATTGTTAGCAATGATGTTTAATGATTCACCAGATTTAACTGTATGTGAAGAACCACCTGATGTTTGTGAAGAAGTGTTTGAACTTGAGCTTTGACCACTTCCACCAACTTCGATAACTTGTCCCGGAAATACCATATTGTTATCGAGGTTATTGTTTTGTTTAATCTCATCTACTGAAACACCATATTGTTCTGAGATTGTCCATAGTGACTCACCTGATTGTACTGTATGTTGTGTTGATGCTTCAGCTTCATGGTTAGCAATAAACGCTGCTGCACCTGAAGCAGCAGTTACTGCAAATGCGAACTTTTTCAAAAGAACTCCTCCTCACACCTATATAAATAACTCATTTCAAATTATATATATCTGTATTGATTTTCTTTAATTGAATTCATGTTACATACTAACAAAAAATAGGCGACTTGTGTTTATTGTTATAGAGATGTAACATTATTAACATTTTAGTGCGTTGGTATGTAAACATAATAAATACTTTTGTTATGGACTTTAAACGGGGTTTGAGTTTTAGAATTCATTTTAAAATTTATTACTTTGTAACATTTGAAAATGTGTAAATTTCAATTAACTTAAATATCTTTTTAGAATTGATAATAAAATGTTTGATTTAACTTGGAATAGTGAAAATGAAAGTAATACATTTAATCAAAAACAAAACTATAACGACGTTTAAGCACCTTGATTATACAAATCAGCAAATAAATTTCAATTAATGTGTAAAACGTTATAACATCTAAGGAGTGAATTGGTTGGCTGAATCAACACAACAAATTAATCAAAAGCAATCTAAATCTAAAAAGGACAAATCCAAATCCCATGCGTATGGTAAAGTATGGTTATTCTTTGTTTATTATTGGATTATTTTTGGTATTGGCTGTTATTTTGGACAGTTTTTACCTATGGAATGGAGAAAGCCACTATCTATCGTCTTACTCGTATTAGTATTATTTACAGTTTTAACTAATCGTGCACGTAAGTATGGATTGGTTATTTCACATATATATGCCATAGTTGTCGGATTATTGTCCTATGCTACATTTACAGCTTATTTGCAAAATTTAGGGCCAGAAGTGTTTTATAAAAATGTGCTATTAGCAATAGGTGCTTTTATCGCATTTGGTATAATTGGCTACTTCATTGTCGATAACGCTGCAGGTATGGGTAAATACTTATTTGTTACGTTAGTCGCACTGATTGTTGCTGGAATCATCGGTATGTTTGTGCATAATCCAATATTCCATACAATCATTACAGTAGTAGGTTTATTGTTATTCTTATTATATACTATATATGATTTTAATCGTATGAAACGTGGTCAGTTTTCTCCACGAGAAATGGGATTCAATTTATTCATCAATTTATTACACATTATCAAATATGTATTAAGACTAGCGAACAAATTTAAAAAGTAATATATAAGATAAAAATTTACAAACCGAAAGTTATAAATTCTAATAAAAGAAAACCGTAACTGAATTTCTATAAAATTCAGTTACGGTTTTTTTAGTTTATTGCCTTTATCTTAACTTTTATTATCATTATTACTTCAGCAAGACCATTGAATAATATTCAGTTTAGATAAGATCGTCGTGTCACGAGAGGTTTAATTTATGATCATATAATAATGTGATATAACAATTTATTTTATCATTAATAAAATATAAAAAGTTTAGAATTAAGGACGATGAATGAAAAATTATGTTGACAAATTAAATTATTATATTCAAAATTATGTAATGATAAAACATGTACTTTGAAACTAAAAAAGTGAATGTTCTATTTTCAAAAGATGAAAATATTAAAGAAATATTCATTTTTATAAAAATGATTTTATGTGTATGGTGTGTAACTGAATATGAGAGAGGTTGGAATATGGAAGTACAGTGCTTAAATATTATTTCTAAAAAATTTTATCCTACTAAACGTGTAACAGATGGCCTACTACTATTACTGCCAATAAAGGGAGTATTAGAGATTCAACAATTTACCGCTAATGTAAAAATTGATACAGAAGTATTAATCGTAAACCATACAGAAATCTTTAGCATTAAACGAAATGAAACAACCATTTTATTATATATTGCGAGTGATTGGTTTTTAGAACGAGGTTATTCATTTTTTGATTATCAATATAACTCCAAGTTGATTCAATCTACAGCACAATTAACAAAATCTTTAATAGAGTTAACGAAACACTACTTAAACCATACATTAAGTTGTGATATTTATGAAAATTACATGGTCAAAATTGTTGAAATTATTGCTAATGAAGCTAAAGTAGATTCGAACTATTTACCCCAGCAAACAGACAACTCATATTTTGGTATTACTGGAGAAATACTAGATTATGTGAGTCGTAATTTGAAACAACCATTAACGTTAAAATCAATTGCCAATCATATTTTTATTTCACAATCAAATATATCTAGTCAATTTTATAGTAAGTTGGATATGAATTTTAAAACTTATGTGGATACATTAAAATTGGCAACATCTATGAAAGAGTTATTGAATGGTCAATATACCATTGGAGAAATATCTGACTTATATGGTTTTAGTAGCGCAGCACTTTACAGTAAAAAATTCAAACAATATTACGGTTATACACCCAATCAATATCGTAAGCTTACGAAATACAATAAAAATTTATATTATCCTTATGAAACACTGGATGACACATTTAAAGATCAAGTAAAATCTCAACTTACTACAAAATTAGCAAATAGTGATGTGCAAAACAATGAAATTACTATTTGCTCTGATTATTTTTCGGATAATCGCAATTCGTCTATAATCATTCAAATTTATACAATAACAGAGTTATACCAATTGTATACTGATCCTAAAATGAGTTATTTGATTGAAAATGACAATCAGGTTTATATTTATTGCAATATAAACGTAAAAGTTTTTCAAAAATACATTTCTGAACAACAAACATATAAAGCGATTGACTTTATCATAAAAAACAATGCACATTTGGTGCTTCAAGTTTATGAAAGTCAAGACATTGAAATATATTTAAATCAGATTTGTAGACCTTATGCGACTTATTTACAAACTAGCACAAACTTCAATCAGGATTTGCTTAATAAGATAACTTATTGTTTTGACTTAAGTACAATGCCGATAAAAGAAATTTATCGTAATATTATCAAAATCAGACAGTTTAGAGAAAATGTGAAATTTGGTATTGATATTACCCAATTATTTAATGAACCTGATACTTTTAAAATGTTGGAAGTACAGTTAAAGAGAATTGGTTTTGATTACTATTGTGTAGATAATCAAAAGCTTTCAACACCAAATTTAAATGATACTCATGAAATGTTGTTGACGAAAGAAATCTTTAAATTTAATTATATAAGAAAAATAATGTCAGAAATGTGTTTAGAGGAAAGGCATTATTTTTTATTAAATGTAAGAAATAATTTTTTAGTGCATGATGAGTCAATGAATATTATTGAAAGTCCACCATTGTTAGTCGGTGTTTTTAAAAGAATATTAAAACATTTTTCAGGTATCGGTGTAGATCTGATACAGCAAATGAATGGCAATGAATCTTTATACTTATATGATAAAAGTGGTTTCCGCACATTGGTCGGAAGTATGTTTCATCGTTTGATAGAAAAAACGCGCTATAAAGTATATGAACATGATTTTTATACTATTATTGACCAAGTAGATAAAATTAGCGTTTATATAAGCGATTGGCAAATTATGGAAAATGAAGTATCGAATCGTCATGCGACAAAAATGTCAGTTAATATAAATTTTAAAGATTTAAAGTTAAGAAAAAAGCATTTAATTTTTAAAGAGACTTATAACAATGTGCATGGAAATATCAATTGTGTAATACCAGGCAATTTACGTGAGAAATACCAGTGGTCTGATTTATTTATAGAAAAAATAGAAGCGTATAATAAGCCGCTAATTAATGTATTTGAACATCCATTTAATGACAAATCTTTAAGTGTAGCTATCGATTATAACACTGTACACATTATTGATATTTATAAATAAGCATTTGAGCCCGAAATATATAATCAAATTAACATGTTTTATAAAATTTAATTTACTGGTGTTCGTAATAATGACAAAGCTATAAAAATAAATGATAAAGACAGAGTTACTTTTTTTAGAGATAATGAAATTGTATTGCTTACTAGCGTTTGGAGGTGTAGCAACAATGACTGATGAAAAGAAGGCGCAGTTATTAAAAATTTATAAAAAATATAATAGAGTAATGTCATATATAGAAAATAAATATAAATTAACAATGAATGATATTGCTATTTTGGAAATAATACAACAAAATTGTAGACAGCAAAACATGCTGATGCAACCATTTTTAAAAATTGCGACGACTGAACTCGATTTGAGCCGGACAAAAGTGTTAGCATCAATTCGACGATTAATTAACCAAGATCGTGTAAGCAAATTACGTTCAACAAAAGATGAGAGAAAAGTGTTTTTATCGATGACGGAAGAGAATAATACGAAGTATCAAACTTTGTTAGATGAAATCGAAGCACAGGTAGACTAAAATATTTAAAAAGCATAATTACATAAAGATAACGCTTATTCAGTTACAAATATTAAAGATTATAACGGTATTGCGTGAACGAGTATGAGATATTAATCTCATACTCGATATAAAGGACTTATCCAAATTTTGTGGATTAGTCCTTTTTACAATTAAAATGATATAATTTTGATCGCGCTTATTTGTCCGGTTATAGTTTGAGGTTGTAATTCATCGACGTTAAGTTTACATTGGCGCAAACACATTTCAAACTCGCTTTAAATAAATGACAAAATAGTTAAGCTTACTTGAGAGAATCAATAAAAATATAAGCAAAGTAGCATGTTAATCTATGTGATATAATGAAAATATTGTATAATATGATGTATTGATTTACGCATTTAATTAGAAAGTGAGATGAAATTATGGGACGTAAGTGGAATAATATTAAAGAGAAAAAGGCCCAAAAAGATAAGAATACGAGTAGAATTTATGCTAAATTTGGTAAAGAAATCTATGTAGCAGCTAAATCTGGGGAACCCGATCCAGTTTCAAACCAAGCTTTAAGATTAACATTAGAAAGAGCAAAAACATACTCTGTGCCTAACCACATTATAGATAGAGCTATTGAAAAAGCTAAAGGTGGCGGCGAAGAAAATTACGATGAGTTGCGATATGAAGGGTTCGGTCCGAATGGCTCAATGATAATTGTAGACGCGCTTACTGATAATGTTAATAGAACTGCATCTGATGTTCGTGCTGCATTTGGTAAAAATGGTGGCAATATGGGTGTTTCTGGTTCTGTTGCTTATATGTTTGAACATACTGCCGTATTTGGTGTTGAAGATAAGTCAGCGGATGATGTCTTAGAAAGTTTAATGGAACAAGAGATAGATGTTAGAGATGTCATTGACGAAGATGGTTTAACCATTGTATATGCTGAGCCTGATCAATTTGCGCAAGTACAAGATGCATTACGTGCATCAGGTGTTGAAACATTTAAAGTAGCGGAGTTTGAAATGTTACCACAGTCAGATATTGAATTATCAGCAGAAGATCAAGAAACATTCGAACAATTAATTGATGCATTAGAAGATTTAGAAGATGTACAAAATGTATTCCATAATGTGGATTTGAAATAACATGGATAAAAATCAAGAAGTACAAAAATGGATTGAACAATTACAATTACATCCGCATCCAGAAGGTGGGTATTATAAAGAGACTATAAAAGCGATACCTGATAACTCAAATCAAAGGTCGGCCTATTCGAGTATATATTTTCTTTTAACGCATGATAATATATCACATTTTCATCGAATAGATGCCGATGAAATCTGGTATTACCATTCAGGAGATTCCTTAACTGTTCACATGATACACCCAGACGGCAACTATCAAAAAGTAACAGTAGGTCCTCATATCGAAAATGGTGATGTATTGCAACATGTAGTACCAAAAGGTACGATTTTTGCATCGTCTATTGAAGATTGTGCTGGCTATGCACTTGTGGGTTGCATGTGCCATCCAGCATTTGAATTTAAACATTTTGAGTTATTGAGTAAAGAATGGTTAAACGAAACTTACCCTGAGTTAAAACAAATTAACGATCGTTATGCTTTATCATCATTGGACATTAATAGTTAAATATAAAAGCAAACTCGTGTTACTTTCTCATTAAAACAGTTGTGAAAGTAACACGAGTTTTTTAATTAATATTATTTTGAAGTACCAAAAACTTCGTTAGCGATTTCAACAATATAAGCTAACTTTTTCCATTGTTCTTCTTCTGTCAATTTATTGCCTTCTTCTGTAGAAGCAAAACCACATTGCGGACTTAGACAAATTTGTTCTAAATCTATATAATTTTGTGCTTCTTTTACACGTTTTAAAATAGTATCTTTATCTTCTAATTCACCGTTTTTTGAAGTGAATAATCCCAATACTGCAAATGAACGGTCTTTTGGGAAAAATCTTAAGGGTTCGAAATCACCTGAACGTTTATCGTCATATTCTAAGAAGAAACCATCTAATTGTTCTTTGAATAGATACGGTGCGATTGGTTCGTAACCACCAGAAATGGCCCAAGTAGATTGATAATTTCCGCGACAAATATGTGTTGTGATTAATAAATCTTTTGGTAAATCACTGATTGCTTCATTAATCACTTTATAAGCAAGTTGACGCGCAACTTCTTTTTCTGATTCACTTCTATCACGCCCACGTGTGTTTTGTGTTCCAGAAGTCAAGTTTGCCCAATACACATCATCTAGTTGAATATAACGTGCACCAAGCTCATAGAATTTAAGTAAACTATCATGATAAGCCTTTGCTACATCATGTGCAAAATCATTGATGTCAGGATATATCTCTTCGTTTAAAATGTTAGGATGGAATAATTGATTTGGACTAGGAATAGAAACTTTTGCTGTTGCACGACCGTTCACCTTATCATATAAAAATTTAAAGTGTTCAAAATGGGGATGATTTGGATTGAATGCAACTTTATCAACCACTTTGACGTTGTGATTTCTAGTTTCCACACCTTCAAATGTTAAACCTCGCTCAGATGTGTAACCTTCAACACCATCCAAGTTTTCTAAGAAATCAAAATGCCACCAACTTCTGCGGAATTCACCATCAGTAATACTATGTAAACCAATTTCTAGTTGTTTATCTATGATGCGTTCAATTTCTTCATCTTCTATATTTTTTAAAGTTTGTGCATCTATTTCATTGTTTTGATAATCTTTACGTGCATCTTTTAAGCGTTTTGGACGTAGTAAACTCCCTACGTGATCCGCTCTAAATGGTCTTTGCGTCGTTGACATATGGCTATCTCCCTTTTTTAAAGAATTTTCTGAAAAATATATTAAAAATTTAACAAAATTCTCAACAATTGTCAATTTCGCTTTTGCGCTATGAAATATAGTACAATAAAAATAATTATCTACTCACTATTAACTAAAAAGTTAAATGTAACAAACATAAGATGACATGTAAGGTTCAGTTTTATATAATAATGACAAGGAGTTGGTGGCAGTGAAAGTAAAATATATTGATAAACGTCACTGGCGTCGCATCATTGACAGAGAGTATACGGAAGTCAAAGTGAATAATAACAAATTTAAAGGTATTATTGGGTTAGTAACGATGAAAAAAGTACGTGAACCACTAGAAGTATCGGTGGTAGGACAAAATATTGTTGTTGCTGATGATAACTATCAATGGTTACAAATATTACCTGAAAAAAAGCGTTATAGTATCACAGTGATGTTAGACGACAAGGGCAATCCGTTAGAATATTACTTTGACATAAATATAAAAAATGTTACGCAAAAAGGAAATGCGCGTACGATTGATTTATGCTTGGACGTATTAGCATTACCTAGTGGAGCATACGAGCTTGTAGATGAAGACGACTTGTTACGCGCTTTAAATCAAGGACAAATAACGAAGAAACAATATCACGAAGCATACATTATCGCACATCAGTTAATGATTAAAATTGATACAGATTTTACAACGATGCAAGACAAAATTATGTATTGTTTTCATAAAATAAAACAAAAAGCGAATTCTCAAAAACAATCTTCTTTTAATAAACAAAAATTTAAAGGAAAAAAGCATAAAGACAAAGACTCTGTATACAATGAGACTAAACATAAGCCGATAAAAAAATACAATAAGTATCATAATCATTCTAATCAAAACAAAAATAAATCACATCATAGTAAGATTAAAGATTCAAATGCATCTCAAAAATCTTAAAATTGTGGTAAACAAAATTCCCTATATTAGTCATGCATTAACCATGTTATAGTAAACACTGCGAGAATTGAAGATTACTGAATATAAGTAATTAACGCAAAGTAGATAAAAGTAAGGCCACCATAAATAAAGATATTTAAGTATTTGTAAAAATAGGGGGATAATTATGAAGATTGACGATTATCGCTTGTTAACTACATTAGATGAGACAAAAACGCTCAGGAAAGCAGCAGAAATTTTATATATCTCTCAACCAGCAGTAACTCAACGATTAAAAGCGATAGAAAATGCATTTGGTGTCGACATATTCATACGTACAAAAAAGCAATTAATAACTACGACTGAGGGTATGATGATTATTGAACACGCGCGCGATATGTTAAATAGAGAGCGTCTATTTTTAGATAAGATGCAAGCACATATCGGCGAAGTAAATGGTACCATCTCCATCGGTTGTTCGTCTTTAATAGGTCAAACGTTGTTGCCAGTTGTATTAAATTTATATACACGACAATTTCCAAATGTAGAAATTCAAGTTCAAGTAGGATCAAGTGAACAAATTAAAGCTAACCATAGAGATTATCATGTGATGATTATTCGTGGTAATAAAATGATGAATTTAAGCAACACACATTTATTTAATGACGAACATTATTTTATCCATGCAAAAAATCGTAATGATGAAGTAGAAAAGATGCCGTTTATCGAATTTCAGGCTGATCCTATATATATTAATCAAATTAAAGAATGGTATGGTAGTCAAATCGGTCAAGATTATCACGCGATGATTACGGTTGATCAAGTGGCGACATGTAAAGAAATGTTATTAAATGGTGTTGGCGTGACCATATTGCCAGAAATAATGATGAAACACTTAGATAAGGAACAATTTGCGTTTCAACGCGTAGATATAGACGATAAACCGCTGATTCGTTCTACTTATTTAAGCTATGATCCAAGCATGTTACAGTTGCCACAAGTTGATTCATTTATTAATTTAATAATGGAATACGTGGAATAATAATTATTTACAATTGAATATTTTGGTTCAGTTATAAAAGTAACTTTGCGAAGAGTTATATTGAATTTAATAGGAATAGAGGACGCTAAATGTTTAGTGAATTGTTACATATAAAAAATTATAAATTATTTGTTGTTAATATGATGATGTTAGGTATGGGTATTGCGATCACTGTACCGTATTTGGTATTATTTGCCACAAATGATTTAGGTATGACTTCTACCCAATATGGGTTGTTATTAGCATTAGCTGCAATTAGCCAATTCACTATGAATACAATTGTAGCGCGTTTTTCTGATACACATAGTATCAATAGAAAAACGATTATTATTACTGCGCTTTTTATGGGCGCAGTCAGTTTTTCAATTTATTTTTATGTTCATGAGATATGGGTTTTTATAGTAATGTATGCCATTTTCCAAGGTTGTTTTGCCCCGGCTATGCCTCAAATGTATGCGTCAGCGAGAGAATCGATCAATACTTCTACATCAAAGGATAGAGCGAAATTCGCTAACGCTGTATTACGTTCGATGTTTTCATTTGGTTTCTTGTTCGGTCCACTTATAGGTGCGTTGTTACTTAGTTTTAAAGGATATGCAGGTTTATTTGGCGGAACGATAACAATCATATTATTCACACTTTTATTACAAGTTTTTTTCTTTAAAGATATTCAAACAAAACGTCCGGTAGCAGATAGTACACATGTCGAAGCGGCTGCACCTAATATGCTGCGAGATAAAGTTTTATTTGTACCATTTATGGCTTTTATTTTATTACATATAGGACAATGGATGTATACGTTGAATATGCCATTGTATGTGACGAACTTTTTAAATGAGCCAGAAAGTCGAGTGGGCGTGCTAGCTAGTATTTGTGCAGGACTAGAAGTACCATTTATGGTCATATTAGGTATTTTATCGGCCAAGTTGACTACACGTACGTTACTGATACTTGGAGGTTTGTTTGGAGGATTATTCTATTTTAGTATTGGCGTATTTAACAGTCTTATCATGATGATTGTAGGCCAAGTTTTTCTAGCAATCTTCCTAGCGATTCTACTTGGATTAGGTATAAGTTATTTCCAAGATATTTTACCTGATTTTCCTGGTTATGCATCTACATTATTTGCTAATGCGATGGTGATAGGACAATTATGTGGTAATCTGCTCGGTGGTATAATGAGTCACTGGGTAGGCTTAGGTAACGTGTTCTTTGTTTCAGCAGGATCAATATTTTTAGGTATGATTTTAATATATTTTACGAAAGAACAAAAATTTACAGAAGAAAGTATGG
The DNA here is from genome assembly GCF_017891615.1 of Staphylococcus sp. GDY8P198P. Classification (NCBI taxonomy): domain Bacteria; kingdom Bacillati; phylum Bacillota; class Bacilli; order Caryophanales; family Staphylococcaceae; genus Staphylococcus; species Staphylococcus sp. GDY8P198P. Next base: position 10,588 of record NZ_JAESJQ010000012.1, on the reverse strand, counting down.
AGTAGATTGTAATGACATTGATTTTATGGTTATTTATTATAGCAGCATTTGTTTTAGCGTTTATCGGTTTAATTAAACCAATTATACCATCAGTACTTATATTGTGGATTGGTTTCTTAATTTATCAATTCGGCTTTGATAATCATCATTTGTCTTGGATATTTTATGTATCGATGGCATTGTTCACAATATTTATTATTATTGCAGATTTCATTATGAATAAATATTTTGTCAGTAAATTCGGTGGATCAAAATTAAGCGAGTATGCAGCATTGATTGGTGTTATTGTTGGTTGTTTTGTCTTTCCACCATTTGGAATAATCATTATCCCATTTATAGCGGTGCTAGTAGTTGAATTTATACAGGAGCCACACTTTTCTAAAGCTTTAAAGGCAAGTTTTGGTTCAGTTGTAGCATTTTTAGCAAGTTCTATCGCTCAAGCGATAATAATGATTATTATGGTTATTTGGTTTTTCATTGATGCATTATTAATCAATTAATTTACGTAATGAAAGATGTTACAAGAGGCATACAATCTTGGCGAGCGTTACTATAGCATAAATGAATTGGAATATAAGCAATCTTCTTGTTTTCGTTATGACTACTTTAGTATAATCACTCACATGTGTTAAAAAACGGGAATAGGAAGGGAGTCTTAAATGAAATATCCAATTGCTATATGGATGCTTGCAATCGGTGCGTTTGCAATCGGAATGACAGAGTTTGTAATTATGGGTTTATTGCCCAACATCGCTAGAGATTTTGATGTTAGTGTGAGTCAAGCTGGTCAACTGATTACAGGTTACGCCTTAGGTGTTGCGATCGGTGGTCCTATCATTGTAATGTTGACAATTAAATGGAATAGAAAATATTTATTGTTGGCATTAATGGCGATATTTATTATAGGAAACTTTGCAGCATCATTTAGTCCAAATTATGGATTCATGATGACGAGTCGAATTATTACTTCATTAGCGCACGGTTCATTTTTTGGTATAGGTTCAATATTAGCAGCAAGTATGGTTAAACCAGAAAAGCGTGCTAGTGCAATGGCATTAATGTTTATGGGGTTAAGCATGAGTAATATATTAGGCGTGCCATTTGGAACGTTAATTGGCCAAAGCTTTGGTTGGCCAATGACATTTATTATTATATCAATCATCGGAGCATTAGCATTAATAGGTATTATTATATTTGTACCAATGAAAAAAGAAACAGTTAAATCATCTGTATTAAATGAACTAAAAATCTTAAAAGAAAAACGTTTATGGTTAACATTAGCTGTTACATTATTTGGGTTTAGCAGTGTGTTTGCTTACTTTACTTATATATCAACAGTACTTATTGATGTGTCACATGTACAAGAAAATTTAATTTCATATTTATTAATTATATTTGGTATTGGTGTCACATTAGGTAATGTTGTAGGCGGAAAACTTGCAGATTGGAATTTAAATAAAGCATTAAAAATGATATTTAGTGCATTTATTTTATATTTCATCTTATTATATTTTGTGCAAATGAATGGACTCTTAATGGTAGCAGGTATTTTCTTTTTCGGTCTGATCGGATTCAGTATGAGTCCATCACTACAATATAAAAGTACATTAATTTCACAAGATGCACCAACACTTGCGAGTACACTTAACCAATCAGCATTTAATTTAGGAAATGCTTTAGGTGCGTTTATCGGAGGTGTCGTGGTAACAAATCTACCAGTTGCATCCTTAAGTTTAATTGCGCCAATATTAACATTAATTGGCCTTATATTCTTATTTATCAATATTGCAGTAGAAAAGAAAGAAAGTATAACAACATAAGTGAAACATAAACTAAAAACACGTCAGCCACTTCTTAAATTTTAGAAGTATGTGCTAACGTGTTTTTAAATTATCTTTATAAAGAAGCATTTGTATTTTTATTAGTAAAGTGATGATCAATATATAATGCTGTTGGAATGAAGATAAAAGAAATAATAATAAAAGTCCAGTTGCTGATTAATATATATGGTCCTACAGTTAAAAATGTCTGTGGAATGAAAAAAACATAAAATATCCCACATACGGATAAAAGTAAAACGAGATATGTTAAAAGCCAAGATAAATGTGATGTACTAAAACAGCGTATTTGTACTGTTTTAAATAACATCCAAATAAAGAAAAAAATGATAGCAATACCTACGATTAATGTGAGCGGAAAAGTATATAGATATAGTCGTTTTGCACCAATAAAAAATCCTGCAAATCCTTTGAGAAAACAAAAAATACCCACAAACAGCAAAATATGACGCATAATATACTTGAAAATATTTCTTATTGTTTCATTTGGTAAACGTCTAAGTTCTCTTTTTGCATGAGCTTTTGGATCATGATCAAAGAATTCCATTGCTAATGCACCATCTTTTTCTGTTTCCAACAACTGATTTAAAACACGATTTAACATTTTTTCAGAATCATGCGGATTAACACTCAAATCTGCTCTAACGTAAGTCATATAATTTTCGAAAGTATCTCGATCTGTATTATTTAAACGTAATGCTTTTACATTGTTTTCACGCATTAATTTATCGGTAGATTTCATCGGCATTTGGCATTCCTTCTTACATATAAAATATATTGATAATGCTAATTATGACTAATATAGTATTATAAATCAATAACACTTTCAAAGGAGTAATAATGGAATATTTAAAACAAACGCAACAACAGTATTTAAATGAAATTGCAGAAATTCATGAACAACAACTTAATGAACAATATGAGCAATATCAAAACACTACTATCTCTGTTGCATTGCGCAAAGAAATGATTGAAAATGGATTAATGGCCAACACAGATGTTGTGATTATCGAAATACAACAACAACAAATGATTGCTTTTATCTGGGCAAAATATTTAAAACAATACCAAAAAGTCATTATTGAAATGATGTATGTTTCAGAAGATTATCGAAATCAGGGTATTGCGAAAGTATTAAAAAAAGAAGTGGAAATATGGGCGCATGCCAAAGGTGCTTTAGAAATCGAAAGCACAGTAGTCAACCACAATAACGCAATGAAAGATTTGAATTTTAAACTTGGATATCATATAAGTACAGTAACTATGAATAAAAGATTAATAATAAATAATGAAGATATTTAAAAATAATGATAAAATTATATTATTATTATGAAATTAACAAAAGGAGTTCTTACATGAAAAAATGTTTAGCACTCATACTTGCGTCCACTGTGTTACTTACAGCCTGTGGAAAAAATGATGAAAAAGCAACGTTAGAGAAAGATATTGATAAATTAGAAAAGCAAAATAAAGATTTGAAAAAACAAAAAGAAGATTTAGAAAAACAAAAAGATAAACTCCAAGATAAGTCAAAAAATTTAGAAAAAGATGTTAACGCTGAAACATAGGCTTCTAAATTTATTTCTTTACAAAATGATTTTATGCAATATTTCCCAGGAAATTATTGTACTATCGTTTTACAAATTGTTATAATGGGTATCATTAACGTAATGAACATAAAAAGTTTCAAAAATAGATTTGAAATTATAAGTCAGTTGTCTAGCAATACTTTTATATCAAGCGTGACTTTATAATGAATCATTTATTATACACAGTTTTTAAATAATCATTTTTCATTAGGAGAAAGAGGGAATAACGATGCATGAAAAAGATTTTGTATTACTAGAAGGGCGTTCAATTACGCTTCCAGAGTTAGGTAGAGAAATTGAAAGTATAACTGGTAGAGAAATCAAAGATTCAACGGGTGAAATTAAACGTGTTATTGCACATTTACCAAACTTTGAATCCGATACTGATACATTTGTAGCTACTTACAAATTAAATCATAAAAATGATTTTATAGATGCAACATTTACCGCACCAAAAAGTGAACGTGGTCGGTTAAAAGAAGTGGCTGTAAATGTTGAATTGATTAGTTATATTTCAAGAGCATAAGCAAAGCTTAATCTATGTGATAGCGCGGTATGAGAATAATCATAACGCGTTATTTTCTATAGAAATTTAATTTCCAGTTTAGAGGTGTAACAGTATGACAGTTTATATAGAAACTGAGCGTTTAAGGTTACGGGACTGGCAAGCAGAAGATTTACTTCCATTTCAACAGATGAATGCGAATCATCAAGTCCGTAGATATTTCCCGAGTTTACTAAGCTATCGACGTTCAGAACATGATATGAAAAAGATGAATGACATTATTATAAATCATGGTATAGGACTTTTTGCTGTTGAATTAAAAGAAACAAATGGATGGCTTGGTTTTATTGGATTGAACTATGTACCTAAAGACAGCAAATATACGTTTGATGAGCTACCATTCTATGAAATTGGCTGGCGTTTAATCCCTGAAGTATGGGGGAATGGTTTCGCAACTGAAGGTGCAGAAGCGGTACTCCAATATGCAAAACAGCATGGTATTAATGACGTATATGCATTTACTTCAGAAAATAATGCACCTTCACGTAAGGTTATGGAAAAAATAGGTATGGAATTATATGATTTCTTTGAATATCCAGAATTAAGCAAATACCATCCGCTTAAAAGACATGTTAGGTATTATAAAGATCTGACAAAACAAGCAAAATAAAATATTAAATAATGTAGTGAGACATAAATCTCATTCTTATAAAAAAGACTAATCCATATGAAAATGGATTAGTCTTTTGTTTATTACGATTTTGACCGTGCATGCTTGCCTGGGGATATGGCTCGAGCCAGTAGTCTCTCACTCATATCATTTCCCTAGGCGTCCGCACGGTACAAAATGATGTGTTGATACGATTTAGTATAAAAGAAAAGTACTTAGCATAAGCTTATTAATACTAATAAATAAGCTAAATAGGGTAATTAACTTATAGATTTTATAACATAATTCTATTGATATAACTAATGGAAAATCTTATTTTTAAATTTATTAAGTGATATAACTCGATTAGTCTTTTGTTTATTACGATTTTGACCGTGCATGCTTGCCTGGGGATATGATTCGAGCCAGTAGTCTCTCACTCATATCATTCCCTTACGCGTCCGCACGGTACAAATTCACAATGAATAACCATGTTTTAATTATATTTTCTTTTGTGTTTGATTTTTAATGAGGTGACTCAATTTTTGTAATGCAACATCAATATCTTCAATATTTATATAAGAATATGAAAACCTTATGTGATATTGAGCGTTTTTATCATAAATTTCACCGGGGTGAATTAAAATTTGATTTTGAATCGCTAAATCGAATAGTGTCTTCATGTTTACTGGCACATTCAATTTGAACCAAATATAATAAGAACCTTTAGGTATAGACCACGTACCTAATTCTTGAAAATGTTGATTTAAGGATTTTATAAATTTATTACGTCTCTCTAAAAGCGCTTGTTTTAAATATTTTAAATGTTGTTCATGGTATATGGGATTATTTAACCACTCAGTTGCGATAAATTGTGATAGTGAACTGGCACCATAATCATTTTGCATTTTTAAATCAGCTAAATGCATAACAACGGAAGGTTTACCTATAATCCATCCTACTCTTAAACCGGGGCTCACTGTTTTGGATAAACTACTCATATATAAAATATTATCGTTCTCTTCCAATGATTTTAAAGGTCGAGGGCGAAGACCTTCGAACCACAAGTCGCCGTATACATCATCTTCAACAATAGGGATACCTGCTTGTTGGCATTGTTGAATTAATTTATATTTTTCTGCTTGGGTATATGAATGTTGTGTGGGGTTATGTAAAGTCGGTATACAATAAAAGATACTATTTTTATATAACGTTTTTGCATTAAAAATAGTATTTATTTGTTGTTTTATTTTAGAAATCGGTAAAAAGTTAAGGTCTGCTCGAATATTATGCCATGTATGTACAGAATTTATATATGAAGGTGTTTCTATAATAATCTTTGAATTTGGTATGAGTAAACCGTCAGCGATTAGTTTTAATCCCTGCAATGCACCTGAAGTGATACAAATGTTTTCTTCATTACACGTAATCCCCAATTTTTTAACATGATTTACAATCGCTTTTCTTAAATTCAAATTACCTAAAGGGTGTTCATAATTGGTTTTTAGAGCAGTTGTCGTTTGTTTTGAAAATATATCTCGAAATTGCTTGTTTGGGATTAAATGTGGACTAAGTTCACCAGTACTTAACCGTATTATGTGCGCATCGAATTCTAATTCGTTAATTCGTTGTATAAAGTATTGGTTATTCTTTGAAGCGCTATTTTTAATATAGTCATGCCAATTCATATTATGGTTGATATATGTATTCCAATTGCTTTTTGAAACGTATAACCCTTTACGTGCTTTGCTTTCTAATACTCCATAACTTTGTAGTATTTCTAAAGACTGAATAATAGTTGAACGATTGACACGATATTGAGTAGCCAAATTCCTCTGAGAAGGTAATTTCATACCTGCTTCTAAATCACCAGTTTTAATCTTTGAAAGTATATCATCAATAATTTCTTTGTATTTTGGCGTGAACATGTTAAATCTCCTTTAAATGATTGGTTGGCTTTTTAATTTATAACTGGTTGGTAAAAATCAATTGAATATATTGTATCATGATTATATACAGAATCACGCTCCGTATTTATATTTGAATATTTAATGCGTATTATTTTGTAGAAGATTAATTCATTCAGTCGAAAGCATCAGTATAATGTGTGAATTAAAGCGAAATGATGGTTAGTAGTAATTGATTGTGAATGGCTAAATATACCTGCTAGTTAAGTTCGAGAGAAGGGGAAACTGGTATGGTTTAGTGATGATTTTGTTATTCAGAAAGAGGAGATAATATGTTTCAACCAATGATTCATGGTTTGTTTTTAGCTTTAGGTTTAATTTTACCTTTAGGTGCACAAAATGTATTTGTATTTAATCAAGGAGCAAACCAAAAACAATTCATTAAGACAATTCCAGTGATCATAGCAGCAGGGCTATGTGATACATTATTAATTGTATTAGCTGTATTAGGTGTGTCAGTTATATTACTGTCACTACCAATGTTACAAATTGTAATTTATTGTATTGGTTTTATTTTTCTTATTTATATGGCTTGGTCATTATGGAAAGAGAAACCTCAAGCGCTTGATCGTTATCAATCAATGTCTGCGCGAAAGCAAATTGGTTTTGCTTTGTCTGTTTCATTACTGAACCCTCATGCAATTATGGATACCATTGGTGTTATAGGTACGAACGCAGCAATATATGAAGGTACAGATAAAATGTTTTTTACCATAACTACAATCATTGTTTCTTGGTTTTGGTTTATATTTTTGGCTATTGCTGGCAAAGTCGTAGGTAATATTGATAAAACTGGAAAATATATCTTAATATTAAATAAATTTTCAGCAATGATTATTGTGATAGTTGCATGTATCATATTAAAACAATTATTAGTAATACTATTTTAAACATAAGAAAAGCAGAGATAATTGCATCGTAATGCATACATATCTCTGCTTTTAAAGTTAATCGTAACTTCTAACACCTAAAGGCTTATAGTTATGAATCGTTTCGAACAGCTCTTCAGGATTGTTACATAGTGGTGCAAGTGATTGATATTTTTTATCGATAAATCCCTCATGAATCATATGATCAATCAATGTTTGTAAAGGCTCGAAAAAACTGTTGATATTATAGATAGCGATTGGCTTTTCATGAATACCAATTTGTGACCAACTATACATTTCAAAAAATTCTTCTAAAGAGCCAGCGCCTCCTGGGGCCATGACAAATGCATCTGCTAATTCTGCCATTTTGTTTTTTCTTTCATGCATAGAATCAACTAATATGAGTTCACTTAGTCTAGTACTAGTAATTTCTCGTTCGTTTAACATATTGGGCATAACACCAATGGCACTACCGCCATGATCTAATACACCATCTTGAATTGCTCCCATAATACCAACAGAACCAGCACCAAATACCAGTTCATAATTATGTTTAGCCATATAAGTGCCTAACTGATAAGCTTCTTTCATGTAGGATGCGTCTTTACCTTTACTTGCACCACAATAAACAGCAATTTTTTTCATACTCTATTCCTCCGTAAATAATGACAAATCATTAATTATAGACAAAAAATTTTGTTCAAATATCGCAATGTCATCTGCTGTAAAAGCAGAAGGACCTTTAGTACGCCCGCCACTTTTTCGGAATTGTGCACTAGCATGTCGTTGTTCTAACAAGGTGTTGATATTATTTTGATTGAACACAAACCCTTTATGGTGCATAACAACTTTAGCTTTATTTAACAATAAACTCGCAAGTCCATAATCTTGTGTTATTACAATATCTTCTGATTGAGTGATTTTAACTATTTTATAATCGACCGCATCTGGGCCGTCATCAACATAAATGATATTGACGTGATCAGGTTGTACTTTTGAAGAAAAATGACTAAAGCTTCGAACGACGGTAACAAAGATGCTTGTCCCTTTCGTCAATTCAACAACAGAATTGGTAACAGGACAAGCATCTCCATCAATGATGACTTGAGTCATAATAATTATTTACCTTTTTCTTCATTGTTTTGTTTAACAATGCTTTTAGCAACATAATTTTTGTACTTTTTGAATTCCGCTAAACGATCTTTTTTATTTTTATCGCGAGCTTTGTCTTCTTCTTTATGACGTTTATCTATATTTTTTTGTAATTTCTTATTGAATTTATTTATTTCTTTGCGATTTTCTTTTTCAAGTTTTTCGCCTTTTTGTTCTGTTTCTTTGTCTAGTTTTCCTGGAGTCATGCCAACTTTTTCCATGTGTTTGTTAGATTTTTTCATAGATTGAATACGTTGTTTTTCATTTTCTTGACGTTTCTTATCTTCTTCATTGTGGCGTTTGTCTATATTTTTCTGTAATTTCTTATTCATTTTCTCTGCTTCTTTACGATTTTCTTTTTCAAGTTTTTCGCCTTTTTTCTCAATATAAGCAGGATCGTGCTCTTTAGCAATACGTTTTAGTTCGCGTTTTTGATCTATATTATGTTTTTTATCAATAACATAATCTTTTGCGTTTGAAGATTTATCTACTACTGTATCTTTAATTTGAACAGATTTGTTTGCTACGGTTTTTGAAGCTTTAGCAGTTGCATCACTGGCTTTTTTAACATCTGGATGATCTTTAATACGTTTACGTTCAACGATTAACGGTACTAAAAACACAGGCGCTACTGTGATGATTGTTTTAATTAATTGCTTTTTGTCCATACTCGTTGCCTCCAATAATTTTATACTATCTACTTATTACCCCATAATACATCATAATAAACGGTAAATACACGTTCTTTCATGGATTTATTGCTGTAATTTTAGAAATGAAATTTAAGAAGAGGCTGGACAAATTATTTGTCTCAGCCTCTAACCATTTTACTGTCCACTGATTCCCTGGCCTATACCAAAGCCGAAGTAAAGGATTGCGATTATAATAACTAACACAATTCTATAAATGGCAAATGGAATCAATTTTATTTTACTAATTAAGAATAAGAATGTTTTAATGGCAATTAAACCAACGATAAATGCTGTGATAAACCCTAGGAAGTAAAAACCAATGTGGTTTAAATGAATATATTCAAAGTTTTTTACTAGTGATAAACCACTTGCTGCTAACATCACAGGAACTGCCATAATAAATGTGAAATCAGAAGCAGATTTATGGTTCATTTTCATAAGTACACCTGTTGAAATTGTAGAACCAGATCTACTGAAACCAGGCCACATAGCGATAGCTTGAGATAAACCAATTACAAAAGCTTGGAAATAATTAATTTGATCTACTGTTTGTGGATTCGTAACTTTTTTACTGTATATATCTGCAATAATCATATATATTGCCCCGATAAATAATCCAATCATGACTGTTGGGACACTAAATAAATATTTTTCAATAACATCGTCAAACATTAAACCAAGGATACCGGCTGGAATCATACCCACAATGATGTGGAGTAAGTTTAAGCGTTTTGGTTTTTGACCGATACCATCGATGGGCTCAGATCTATATTTACCTATATGTAACATTTCAAAATAACGTTCACGGAATACCCAGGCTCCTGCGAACACAGAACCGAGCTGAATCACAATTTTAAAGGTGAATGCAGATTCAGAGCCTAAAAATTGAGTTGATTTTAACCACATATCATCTACAAGAATCATATGACCAGTAGAAGATACAGGTGCAAACTCAGTTAATCCTTCGACAATTCCTAGAATGATTCCTTTTATCAATTCAAGCAATATCATAATTAACCTACTTTCATAATATGGATTATAGTTTATTCATTTTCATTTTATAATAATAGCACATTAAAATTATAAAGTGCCATAGATAAATAAGATTTTGGACTAAAGACTGAGGAAAAAGGTACTTACTTCAGTTAATGGAGGCGAAAAGTACATCATTATAAATTTCCATTAGAACGGCAAAATATTTTTTGGAAAACTTTATTTATAATTTAATAAGTTTATAATGATGAAAAGTTTACTGTTTATGTTTAAAATTTAATAATTCAATCGTTTAATTATAATTATGGCAAAAATAGATAAAGTCCGTATAATT
>NZ_JAESJQ010000011.1:1823-2811 GCF_017891615.1 Staphylococcus sp. GDY8P198P | reverse complement strand
ATACCGAAACGTATGTTGAGTTATGGTGGATTGCTTAAACAAAAACATAAAATTTTAAATTTAGACGATGCCGAAGATGGCAATTTAATTAATACAAGTGACGAAGATAAAACAACAGACGAAGAAGAAAAAGCACATTCAATTACTGCAATTTGGAATTTTGAAAAACAAAATTATTACTTAAAAGATTTGAAACGTTAGCTTAAAAGCTAGCGTTTTTTTTATGTATTTTTGCCCCTGCAGGAACTATAGCGTTCAACCGGCATGGTTGACCAGTTTTACCATGAAAATTTTAATTTGCATGTAAATGGGCAGTGTCTGAAAAATTCGCCACTGGTTATGTACAAAAAATGAGATAAACAATTTAACTTTTTAAGTTATATAAATTTTAGGGAGTTCCAATCAAATTAGAAAAATATATAAAAAAGTTATATCGTTTTTCTGGCTTATGTTTAAAAAGTACAAGTGATTGTATTTAAAATGACTTTAGCAACTTAAGTAATATGTCTTTTGAATACAAGTTAAATGTCAGAAAGATGTACCCTTATTTTGCTCATATTTGCGTTTTAAAAAACATATATAAATATACAGGTATAAAAATATATAAATATAGAGTTTGCTCTAAATACCCCCTTAAAATTCAAAATAAAGGCATTTAAAAATTAAGAAAATAAAAAAGCTACTAGCAAAAAACTAGTAGCTTAAATCTTAGTTAAATTTCTATGTAGTATTAATTTTTATATCTACGCTACAACGTCGATTCTAGTTCGTGCAGTATTAATTTTTATATCTGCGCCACAACGCCGATTCCTTAAAACTAAGATAAAAATTGACGAAGGTCGATTATGGTTTTTTACGCGTTCTTTTTAGAACGCATAAGTGCGCCCTTACGGGATTTAACTAGATTATAACGACGAAAAATAGACCTGTAAAGCAATAACAGTTGGGTCTACTTTGTCTACTGGGCAGACAAGAAAAGAACACGCAT
>NZ_JAESJQ010000011.1:1645-1801 GCF_017891615.1 Staphylococcus sp. GDY8P198P | reverse complement strand
AAAGCAATTGGAATAAAGCAACTTTGTTATTTATAATTATTTGATTGGAGGTGTGAATATGTTTTTTAAGTGTTCTATATGTGATGAAAAATTAAAGAGAGGTTATAAAACTTTAGCATGTGAGAATAACCATACTTTTGATATTGCAAAAGAGGG
>NZ_JAESJQ010000011.1:0-1489 GCF_017891615.1 Staphylococcus sp. GDY8P198P | reverse complement strand
AAATGAATTCTTAGGTATAGACATTGCAAAAGAAGGTGTAAAAAAAGCAGCAAAATCATATAAAAATATAAATTGGTTGGTTGCTGATCTAGCTGATATACCAGTTATGAATGGGAATGTAGACTTTTTAATTAATGTGCTTAGCCCTTCTAATTATGATGAGTTTAAAAGAGTTCTAGATAAAGAGGGGAAATTGATAAAAATAATTCCTAATAGTGATTATTTAAAAGAAATAAGGAATATAGTCTTTAGTAATCATAAAAATAAGGATTATGATAATTCTGAGGTTATAGATTTATTTGAAGCTAATTTTAATAAAATTGAAATGATAGACATTAGTTATAAGGTTAAATTAAATAAAGAAGAATTGAATAAATTACTTGATATGACGCCTTTAACGTGGAATTTAAGTGACGTAGAAAAAGAAGGAATAATTAAGAAAAACTTAAGTGAAATTACGATGAGTTTTAAGGTTTTGGTTGGTGGTTTTAAAACGAGTTGAAAACGAGTTTCTTCTTGTCTTGATACTATATAGAAATAACGTTCTTTTTTAAAATGTTGTTTCAAGCTTGATGTAACAGTGTTTTGAAAGATTTTTAGTGTATAAAATAAAATTTGACATAAAAAAACTCCAGTAATAAGATTAAAGTGTCGAGCTAAAATCAAATACTGGAGGTCTTTTTATATGCAAGACAATCATACAAAATATATAGACGAAAATCAAGATAATAAAACACTAAAAGACTTAACGAAAAGTGGGAAACAACGCCCGTGGAGAGAAAAGAAAATCGATAATGTAAGTTATGCAGATATACTAGAAATCTTAAAAATTAAAAAGGCTTTTAACGTAAAACAATGTGGTAACGTCTTAGAGTTCAAGCCTACTGATGAAGGTTATTTGAAGTTACATAAGACATGGTTTTGTAAATCAAAATTGTGTCCAGTTTGTAATTGGAGGCGTGCTATGAAAAATAGTTATCAAGCTCAAAGAGTGATTGAAGAAGTGGTTAAAGAAAAGCCGAAAGCACGTTGGTTGTTTCTTACACTATCAACACGAAATGCGATAGATGGAGATACTTTAGAAAAAAGTCTTAAACATTTAACTGAATCATTTAGAAGATTATTTAAATATAAAAAAGTTAGTAAAAATTTAATTGGTTTTATGCGTTCGACAGAGGTTACAGTTAATAAAAATGACGGTAGTTATAATCAACATATGCATGTTTTATTGTGTGTTGAAAGTAAATATTTTAGAGGTTCTGAGAATTACATTTCTCAAAATGATTGGATTAATTTATGGCAAAAAGCATTACAAGTTAATTATCGGCCAGTAGCAAATATTAAAGCGATCAAACCAAATCAAAAAGGCGATAAAGATATTCAAGCAGCAATCAAAGAAACCTCGAAATATTCGGTTAAATCATCTGATTTTTTAACTGATGATGACGAAAGAAATCAGGAAATCGTGAATGATTTAGAAAAAGGTTTA
>NZ_JAESJQ010000010.1:489-2443 GCF_017891615.1 Staphylococcus sp. GDY8P198P | reverse complement strand
TGATACTATATAGAAATAACTCAAAGATATTAAAAGTCGTTTTATCGTTGATATGACAGTATTTTTATGTATTTTTGTGCGTGAAAGAAAAAATTGACATAAAAAAGCTCCAGTAATATGATTAAGTTACGACGCTTAAATCAATACTGGAGGTCTTTTTATATGCAATATAATACTACTAAATGTATAGACGAAAATCAAGATAATAAAACATTAAAAGATATGACGAAAAGTGGGAAACAACGCCCATGGAGAGAAAAGAAGATAGATAATGTAAGTTATGCAGATATACTAGAAATCTTAAAAATTAAAAAGGCTTTTAACGTAAAACAATGTGGTAACGTCTTAGAGTTCAAGCCTACTGATGAAGGTTATTTGAAGTTACATAAGACATGGTTTTGTAAATCAAAATTGTGTCCAGTTTGTAATTGGAGGCGTGCTATGAAAAATAGTTATCAAGCTCAAAAAGTGATTGAAGAAGTGGTTAAAGAAAAGCCAACTGCTCGTTGGTTATTTCTTACTTTATCGACTAAAAATGCAATAGACGGTGACCATTTAGAACAAAGTTTAAAGCATATGTCTAAGGCTTTTAATAAATTAAAGATGTATACAAAAGTTAAAAAGAATTTGGTAGGATTTTTACGCTCAACTGAAGTAACAGTTAATAAAAATGACGGTAGTTATAATCAACATATGCACGTTTTGTTATGCGTTGAAAATGCGTATTTTAGAAAAAAAGAAAATTATATTACGCAGACGGAATGGGTCGATTTATGGCAAAAAGCATTACAAGTTAATTATCGACCAGTAGCAAATATTAAAGCGATCAAACCAAACCAAAAAGGCGATAAAGATATTCAAGCAGCAATCAAAGAAACTTCAAAATACTCGGTTAAGTCATCTGATTTTTTAACTGATGATGATGAAAAAAATCAAGAAATCGTAAATGATTTAGAAAAAGGTTTATACCGAAAACGTATGTTGAGTTATGGTGGTTTGCTTAAACAAAAACATAAAATTTTAAATTTAGACGATGCCGAAGATGGCAATTTGATTAATACAAGCGACGAAGATAAAACGACAGATGAAGAAGAAAAAGCACATTCAATTACTGCAATTTGGAATTTTGAAAAACAAAATTATTACTTAAAAGATTTGAAACGTTAGCTTAAAAGCTAGCGTTTTTTTATGTATTTTTGCCCCTGCAGGAACTATAGCGTTCAACCGGCATGGTTGACCAGTTTTACCTTGAAAATTTTAATTTGCATGTAAATGGGCAGTGTCTGAAAAATTCGCCACTGGTTATGTACAAAAAATGAGATAAACAATTTAACTTTTTAAGTTATATAAATTTTAGGGAGTTCCAATCAAATTAGAAAAATATATAAAAGAGCTATATCGTTTTTCTGGCTTATGTTTAAAAAGTACAAGTGATTGTATTTAAAATGACTTTAGCAACTTAAGTAATATGTCTTTTGAATACAAGTTAAATGTCAGAAAGATGTACCCTTATTTTGCTCATATTTGCGTTTTAAGAAACATATATAAATATACAGGTATAAAAATATATAAATATAGAGTTTGCTCTAAATACCCCCTTAAAATTCAAAATAAAGGCATTTAAAAATTAAGAAAATAAAAAAAGCTACTAGCAAAAAACTAGTAGCTTAAATCTTAGTTAAATTTCTATGTAGTATTAATTTTTATATCTACGCTACAACGTCGATTCTAGTTCGTGCAGTATTAATTTTTATATCTGCGCCACAACGCCGATTCCTTAAAACTAAGATAAAAATCGACGAAGGTCGATTATGGTTTTTTACGCGTTCTTTTTAGAACGCATAAGTGCGCCCTTACGGGATTTAACTAGATTATAACGACGAAAAATAGACCTGTAAAGCAATAACAGTTGGGTCTACTTTGTCTACTGGGTAGACAAGAAAAGAACACGCAT
>NZ_JAESJQ010000010.1:0-308 GCF_017891615.1 Staphylococcus sp. GDY8P198P | reverse complement strand
TTTTGATATTGCAAAAGAGGGGTATTCGAATTTAATTTTAGGGCATAAAAAAAGTAAATACGATAAAAAATTGTTTATTGCTAGAAGAGAATTGAATGATAGTAGCAATTTGTATTCGACATTAATTTTAAAAATCATAGAAATTATTAAAAAATATGAGATTAAAACTAAAAATAATGTAATAGATGTTGGTACTGGTGAGGGTTATATTTTAAATGAAATCAGTAAGTCATTTCTTGGTGGAAATGAAGTCTGAGGTATTTACATTGCAAAAGATGGGGTAAAAAAAGCAGCAAAATCATATAAAA